>NZ_BAABGA010000011.1:0-33876 GCF_039541335.1 Novipirellula rosea
GCGTCAGGTTTAGAAGATGGTAGCGGTCTCGTTCGCAGCGAGTCTTGGCCGCTTCCTTCGTGCCGTAGGTTTTGATTTGTTTCGCCCATTGGTTTCGTTCGCGGCGTCGTGTTCCCGTCGAAGCGTAGATAGCTTTTTCATGGTTCGCGATCAGCGAAATCAGGCGAGCCAAGGCCGCCGCGTCGCCGTTCCAAGAGATGGTGATATGAAGGCCGCAGGATTCGTTGACCCGTGCCCCTCGATCCCGGATCGCGTCGACCGCGGTTTCAACCGTTCGCAATCCTTCGTGGCCGCGAAGGACCGGCGATACAAATTCGCAGGGTTTACGGCCAGCCGGCGTGCGGATGCTGCTGTCGCGTTCTGCTTTCCAGCCCGCCGGCAACCAACCCACCGGCAATCCGTTGTGGTAGCCGCCGATCGGCGTGGCGTCGTTTCCGGGCATGTGGGTTTCGATTTCGATACCAAAGGCGATGTCGTTGGCGTGCATGGCGTGTCTCCGAAAGGCGTGTGTAATTCGTTTGCGTTGACACACATGAGCCATGCGTTTTGAGACACCTCAAGCCAAACTCGGCAGTAATGTTCTAGTAATTTCCAGCTTTCTTTTCACGCCAACACGCCGCCAGTTTTGGCCACACGTCGCCGCCAAAAACATGCGGCCACTGACCGTAAACATGCACACGATCGCGACAGTCGCCAACGTGTTTGCGCAGTCGCGATTCTTACCACGGAGCCCGCCATGGAAGGCAATAACAAAGAACTGAACCCGAATGCGATGGCCGCCGAACAGACGGCCGCGTTGTTTTCCCAATTGCGCCGACGAAAGGTTCCGGTCGCCGAGATCGAAACCGACATCGAAGCCGGCGCACCGACAAACGCCGCCGGTCGGCTGAACCTGCTGACCTATACCGCATGGATGCTCAAGGAGGCCGGCCGTGGCGAGTGACCCACGCAAACTGAAGCCGAGCGAGTGCTGCCGGCTACTCAACTCGACGCCGCTTGGCACCGTGATCAATGAACGCCAATTGCATCGGCACCGAGTCGAGGCGGGAAATCGCATTGGCGATGGTCGGCACGTCGACCTGCTGGCGTACGCCGATTGGCTCCATGAGAAACGTCACGCACCGAAACGAGTTTCCGAGGCCGATCCGTATGCCAAGCTCAAAGAAAGTGCCCGCGCACGCAACGCTGCGATCGCACTTGCCGGCCGCGACATCGGAGAGTTGCCGGCGGTTGATGATCCCAAGCGAAAAGCCAAGGCGGCCGGTTCATTCCGGTTTTTCTGTGAAGCCTACTTTCGAATGACGTTTCACCTTGCGTGGTCGCCGGACCACTTGAAGGTAATCAACAAGATCGAAGTGGCGGTCGTCTGCGGCGGTTTGTTCTCTTTGGCGATGGCTCGCGGCAGCGGCAAGAGTTCACTCGCTGAAGTTGCTTGTATCTGGGCAGTGCTTAATGGTTACCGCGACTTTGTCTGTCTGATCGGCAGCGACGAAGGTCACGCCTGCGACATGCTCGATTCGATCAAAACCGAACTTGACAGCAACGATCTGCTCGCCGCCGACTACCCAGAAGTTTGCTTTCCCATCCAATCCCTCGATGGAATTGCTAACCGTGCAAACGGACAACTCTTTCAGGGCAAACGGACGCAGATCGGCTGGACGGCGAAGGAAATCGTATTGCCGACCGTCGCCGGCAGCAAAGCCAGTGGTGCAATCATTAAAGTCGCGGGCCTTACCGGCCGCATTCGTGGCATGAAGTTCAAACGTCCTGACGGAAAGACGGTCCGCCCCTCGCTTGTCGTTCTGGATGACCCGCAAACCGACGAATCCGCTCGGTCTCTATCCCAATGTGCCAACCGTGAAGCCATTCTCGCCGGCGCCGTTCTAGGACTCGCCGGCCCAGGCAAAAAGATCTCAGGAATCATGCCATGTACCGTCATTCGACCTGGTGACATGGCCGACAATATCCTCAACCGCAATCTACACCCGGAATGGAACGGTGAACGAACTCGCATGGTCAATGCGTTTCCGACCAACGAATCGCTATGGCATCGTTACGCCGAAGTCCGAGCAGAGGGTCTGCGTGCGGGAGATGGCGGCGCAGCCGGAACCGAGTTCTATCGCCAAAATCGCGATGCCATGGATGCCGGCGCGGATGTCTCCTGGAAGGAACGATTCAACCATGACGAACTGTCGGCAATCCAGCATGCAATGAACCTGAGACTTCAGGACGAAGCTGCATTCTTTGCCGAGTACCAGAACGAACCATTGCCGGAAGAAACCGTCGGCGCCGATCAGCTAACTGCGGACCAAGTCGCCGGCAAGATCAACAACCTACCGCGACGCCGAGTTCCGATCGCAGGCAACCATCTGACCGCGTTCATCGATGTTCAAGGCAAGCTGCTATTCTACGTCGTCGCTGCCTGGGAAGACGACTTTACTGGCTATGTCGTTGACTATGGAACATACCCTGATCAGCAACGACCGTACTTCACGCTTCGCGATGCCCGTCATACACTTGCGTCTGCCGGCGAAGGCACCGGACTCGAAGGCAGCATCTATGCTGGCCTCCAGGCATTGACGGGCGAACTGCTTGGTCAAGAGTGGCAACGAGACGACGGTGCAGCGATGAAGATCGGTCGCTGTCTGGTCGACGCCAACTGGGGCCACTCCACCAACGTCGTCTACCAATTTTGCCGGCAAAGCTCGCACGCCTCAATTCTGCTGCCCTCACATGGCAGGTTCGTGGGAGCTTCTTCGAATCCCTTCAGCGAATACAAGCGCCGTCCAGGCGACCGCATTGGATTGAATTGGCGGATCCCATCGATCCACGGAAAACGTGCCATCCGGCATGTCATTTACGACACCAACTGGTGGAAGTCATTTACGCACGCCCGGCTCGCCGTATCGATGGGAGACCGTGGATGCCTATCCATCTTTGGCGACCGAGCCGAGCAACACCGCATGTTTGCCGAGCAAGTCACCGCCGAGTACTTCGTGCGGACCGAAGGCCGCGGACGAGTCGTGGACGAGTGGAAAGCAAGACCCGAGCAACCCGACAACCACTGGCTTGACTGCTTAGTCGGCGCCGCCGTCGCTGCGTCGATGCAAGGTGCCCTCCTTTTCGGGACCGACATTACACCCGCTCGCCGCCGGGACCGCGTAAGCTTCAGAGAGCTCCAACGCAAAAAACGCAAGTAGTGAAAATGAACTGCCCCGGTCAGGGAAACCGGAGTATGCAGAAAAGGTGACTAAGAGACTCCGGCGTCGGCCTCCGGAGCACCAAATTGAGAACGGGCATGGCCGAAGGAAGTCGCTTGCCCACGCCCTCTACGTACGGAGAAATTCTATTGGGAATCATTTGCCAATCGTTCACCGAGCGTCGCCATGCTGCGAATTCATGTCCATAGGCGAGCTGAGCGCTGTTTGGATTGCATTGAGCAGACCTTCGTAGCGATCGAATTTTACGATCGGACGGAATACTGTTTTCAGATCTGTGTTCATGCGGGACAGTTGATTGAGATATTCGTAAGTTCGTTTGCCTACTTCGACGACATCTGTATACATCCCCAACTCAAATGGCCGTCTTGTGCTGGCAAGTACCCCACGGACACCAGCCATGATCTCGTCACTGTGCTCGGATGCTGGTTCCGCCGTGAGATGTTGCCATGCCTCCAACTTTCGGAATCTGCAGAGTAAGGGGAAGTTGCGTTCCTTGCCGACAGGTGCATTTGTCGTGAAGACAAACCTCATATCCTGGTTGAGGTTGTGCCCCAATGTCTCGACTGCGTTCGCACCCGCCTCGATCGTTTCCGCTATTCAGAGTTAAAGAATTAGCACGATGCCAAACTTGTTCGAGCAATCGATTCGTAAGGCACTGGCCAACGAATTCATCACTCAGGTAGATAAACCAAGGCTCTTCACCAATGGAAGCGATGTAAAACCAGGTGGTCGGCTATCCCTCCTTCGCAACGCATTTGTGGACATCCGTGCATTCTTCCATCGGCTAGAGGAGAGGAAGTGAAGACAAACAGCTGGTTGAGTTGGCACGCTCAGATCTTGGTATGCGGCCGCAACCGCTGGGTGCATACGCTCGTCGCGGGTGAGCGGCGTCAGCAACAGGATTTGTGGGCGTACCTGGACGACGCGCTCCGCTGTCAGACAGGCAGCAAAGGTGAACTAGAGTCACTACTACCAGATCACTCGGCCGCCGCGCATCCCTATCGATCCGAACCTATCGTCAACAAGAATCGCTCGGCCCCGCCGCTCAAACCAAAACCCGCCGCTCCCGCCAATGAAAACCAGCAAAACGCTAGTTCTGCCGAACGCTTGCA
This sequence comes from Novipirellula rosea, assembly GCF_039541335.1. Classification (NCBI taxonomy): domain Bacteria; kingdom Pseudomonadati; phylum Planctomycetota; class Planctomycetia; order Pirellulales; family Pirellulaceae; genus Novipirellula; species Novipirellula rosea. Next base: position 4,334 of record NZ_BAABGA010000011.1, read on the forward strand.
AAGCGTCAATTATCGCAAGGTTTTTCGATCTGCTCTCCTTGAACCTCGCTTTCTTCTGCGATCTTAGTGAAGAGTCATTTTCAATATCGGCATCATTCGACGAAGCCACACTTCATAGCCTTGTTCGTTGATATGGAGACCGTCAACATAGAAGTTTTGGTCTTTCTCGTCTCGCTCATTAAGAAACGCAGGGTACAGGTCCAGGAAATGAACATTGTCGCCCATGCGCTCAGCCAACGCCGGAAGCGTTTCGTTGGCTGGTATCACCTGTTGCTTGTTCTTGTCGGGATTGTGACAAGGTATCATCGAGCAGATGACCAACGCAGCGTCGGGACGTAATTCTCGCAAGCGTTCCGCAACCGCCTCAATTCCACCTGCAATCTGTTGAGCGTTGTGAGGTGGGAATAGGTTGTTGGTGCCAATCATCAACACGATTACTTTCGGCTGGATCGCGGGGTTGTCCAGATTGCCAAGGCCGCCGTCGGCTTTGGATTTCAATCGATAAAGCACATGCTCTGTACGGTCACCGGGAACACCTAGGTTTAACGCATAATACGGGCTGTCGACGTCGCCGAAGTTGTCTGCCCACAGGGAACCCGACAAATCAAGCCACTTCTTGGTAATTGAATCGCCCACGAAAACGATCTTGAATTTCTCCGGCGATTGATCTGCCAGCGCCATCATGCGAGCATAATGGTTTGCTACCCATTGGTGCTTTCCCGTCGTCTCCCGTGGCGCCGCGAAGGCCGCGGGATTTTCTTCCGCGCGAAGGTCTCCTGCAAGCATCATGCCACACACAGCTATCGCGATCAGGATCATATTCTTCGTCATTAATAACAGTTACTTCGTTAGAGTTTGCGGAATATGTGCCCCTGTTTCATCCAGATATGCCATCAGCTGTTTTTTTAACGCTTTGGTCTTCCCGGGCATTGCAGTAGCGAGGTTGTTTGTTTCATTGGGGTCGTTCACTACATTAAACAAAAGCGAGTCGTCATGGTGGTAGTTGACGATTAGCTTGTAATCGCCCTTGCGAATTGCACTGGCTGGATAAGCACCCTCGCCTTGGTAGTGCGGGAAATGCCAATAGAGGGTATTGCGGCTGATTGTTTCACCTCGCAATAGAGGGACAAGACTTACGCCATCGACATGTTGCGTTGGCATCAACGGAACGCCAGCCATTTCCAGGAGTGTCGGATAAAAGTCCATGCTGGTGACGGGGACATCGGAACGAAGGCCTGCCAAGCTATGCCCGGGCCAGTGGATCAACAAAGGTGTTCGAACGCCACCCTCAAATAGGAAAGTCTTCCCCGTTCTTAGCGGGCGCATCGACGTTGGATGCGGCTTAAAGAATGAACTTCGTCCGCCATTGTCACCCGTCAGAATGATAATCGTATTGTCGTACATTCCTGCGGTGATCAGGCTGTCCACTAGGCGTCCAATGTTTTCATCCAGAGTTTTTAATTCGCCTGCGTAGTCAGGGTCATCCTGTCGAAGTTTTTGTGGACTGTGCCCATATCGATCCAACTCGCGATCCACTTCCAGTTTGGGAAGCCCGCTCAATTTGGCTTCAAACCGCGTTCGTAGATTGTTCTTGGATTTGATCGGATCGTGCATCGCGAAATGACACAGGTGCAGATAGAAGGGAGTGTCTCGTTTCCTTGTGACAAAATCGATGGCGGCATCTGTCAATAAATCGGTGAAATTGTCTCCCGGCATGGAATCGGGAAAGTAGTTGTGATTGCCAAAGGGATGGAACATCGAGCATCCGTTGGCTTCAATAACGGCAAGCTGTGAATCAAAGCCATGCCGTTTCGGTCCACCGGTGGTCTTAAACGGTCCCATGTGCCACTTGCCATAAAAAGCGGTCTCGTAACCAACGTCACGGAACGTTTCGCCGACAGTGCATTCGCTGTCTTGAATTCCCTGCGACTTCGGACCGGGGCAGTAGACTCTGGGCATTTCACCTTCGCGAACGTAAGCGGTATCACTTCCCATCAGCCACTGAGTCACTCCATGTCGCGCGGGGTTCTTTCCAGTTAGGATGCTGACACGCGTCGGCGAACACATCGGACTGGGTGTGTAGCAGTTGTCGAATCGCATCCATTCCTTGGATAAACCATCCATTCGAGGAGTTTCGTAAAACGTGCTACCGTTGTACCCGACGTCGTTCCAACCAAAGTCGTCCACCAAGATAAAAACGATATTGGGGCGTTGATGCGTGCCTAACCCTTGGGCCTCAGACGCATTGCTAAGTACCATCGCCACCAGGCAGCAAAAATATAGCCTCGAAAGTAGTTTTTTTGCATTAATCATCTTTCGAACTCCAAGGCGGGTATCATGCTAGGATCGTCGTACCAATGCCAAACGCGACCAAGGACCTCGGGAGAACGCTGAGGCGCTCCAGGGTGCTCAAGCCAAGTTCCTGTCGTTTTGGGTGTTTTCTGGGTGTAGTGCAGGTGGTGAATTTGCGGAGTTTTTCCGTCGGTGTACCAGCACTCATATGGATCAACATCAAATCTTCCTTCGCGGGGCAGGGCGCAGACGACTGGCCCGTCCGCAGCGAGAACGTGGGGCACTATCGCCCATCGCATCTTTCGATAACGCTCTTTCGTCTCATCTGTCAGCGAATCAATGAAGACCTTTTTAAAATCCAAGCCTAGCCACTCGCTACCGGCGTCAATCCGCGCCTGGCGAAGGTAAGTTTCTAGATCGGCAGCTTCACGCAAGAATCGAGGTGTCAGATCATCCGAGGAGTCGAGCGTGTACCAACGAACGATCCCACGTTGAATAGGTTCTTTGACGGGGAACTGAACCTTTTCCAGGTGGACGGGTTTGCCGTTCTCGATTGTCCACCATTCCCATGGGGTCCAGCCCATCTCTTCTTCCGGTGGAAGTGCATTGATCACCGGATCCCCATTTTCACCTTGAGAAACCGACCATCGATAGAGACGATAGGGATGGTTGGGAGTGGCGTTGAGGCGACCGAATGTGTCGCTAAAATTGATCCCCATTTCTTCGCAAGCTTCAGGCACGCCCGCTTTGCGAAGGATTGGCAGAATTTCATCGTCAATGACTTCTCTCCCTGGTCCCGTGCCCCCACCTATTGTTCGCTCCGTTGGACTCTGCAGTCCGATGTTGAATTCAATTTCCTTGCCATTCACAGTCACCTTGCTCAACTTAATCTTCCCGTCGATGACTCGTAGTGTAGGCTGTTTTCCTGGCAGTGCTTCGAGTACGCCATTGGCCTGCGGGAGGTAAAATGGGAGCCGAAAGGGAGCCTTGATACGCGGTGAGAACGAGAGCGTGCCATCTTTAGCCGTGTACTCTTGACCCGAGAGCGCCATTGGCAACGACCAAAACGTCAACTGTCGCGTGTAGTGAGAATTGCACCAAGGCATTCCGTCCCAAGCGGCGGTCAGATCGCGATAGTCCCATTGGTCGTTCAGTTGCACTCTCCAATGGTTGATAACCTTCTCCGCCATCGCCAAACCGTCGTCGACATCCTGGTCTAGATACAAATTCAGTGCACTCCAGGTCATCGACCCGCCTTGCCAAACGGTACTGTTAATATCTCGTCGAGTGGGACTTCGCACCTTCTCGGTGTCAGTGATCACCTCCAAACCAAACGGCGTGTCGCAAGCCGATTTTTCCATCTGCAAGTGCGACAGCATTTTATCGCGATCCACTAATTCACCGAGCCCAAGGATGCTGGACCACAGTTGACCATAGAGCGTGTCTACGTGGATCAGACTAGGAGCTCCCATTTTGGCATCCCACCAGTTTCGATAGTACTTACCTTCCCAAAGATTCTGATCGATCGACTTGGTTGCGGATTCAAAACTATGGCGACAGCGAATCGCGAACTCTTCGTCGCCGTATGCTTCTGCGAGTGCAATGCTGGCCTTCATGGCCGCTAAATGCATGAAGGCATTATAGGATACGATGTCCTTGCTTTGGAAATTCGACAAGTCATAGGTCGAAGCCAAGCGATTTGGCACACCCAAATGTTCGGCGCGACGAATTTGCCACTCCGCAGCTTTCTTTGCGTGTGGCCACATTTCATCAACAAAGGATGAGTCAGTCGACCATTTGTGAGCCTTATAGACCGTCAAAATAAACGACGGGCAGCAGTCACCGAGAACTCGCCCGTTCTTCGGCGGTGCATCCAAGCCGAAAGGTTGAGCCGCTGGCCCTCGACCACAAGTTTTCTCTTGGATGTAACCATCTTCCTGCTGGAATTCCGCAAATGTGGAGAATATGTTCCTGGCCAGATCAGGGAAGAACAGGTCGTAAGGCAAAGAACGGGCAAAGGTGATGTGGATAGGCTCTACGTTCGGACACGAGAACGATTCGTACTGCCGAAACCGGTCATCGGCCGTCCATAGGCTGGTCTTGAACATCGTTGCGGCGCTGTTGACCAATGAGTCTTGCAACCATTCCGGCAAGCTGTTGTCGAAACACGTTTGGTGCCATCGGCGGATGCCGTCGATCGTTTCCGGCAATCGACTCAGCGCCGTGGATGCAACATCGGTACTATCATCAAATAACCGCGAATAATAGTTTCCGATTTCTTCGACGTAGTGCTTTCGGTTGGGAAAGAACCAGCCCAACGCGATAGTGACAACGCGAGCTTGGCCGGCCTCTAGTCGAACTGCCCCAGTGATCGCACCGAAGCCATGTCCTTCATTCAAGCCAAGTTGCGGGAACTTGCCATCGGATGCAAACGAAGTCCACAAAACTTTCAGATCATCGGACGTGCCAAAAGATGTTCGATCGGTACCGCACGCGGCAAGTGTCATTTCTCCAGCCATCGCGTCCTGACCCGACTTTGCCAGAACCAACCCGTTGTCCTGGCGAAATTCTCCTTCGATCGCGTTGGGAAGGAAGAAGGAACAATCCACATCGACAGGATTGTCTTCCGCATTCTCGAGCAAAAAGCTGAACAACGCGCAGGGCGTCGCTGAGCGATCTGAATTTCGAACATGAAATTCGGAATAGGCGAAGACGGTCACCTTGATCGGCAGGTCGGGGTCATCCAACTTCAGTCGCGATACCGGAAACGCACCCGAGTACTCAATCGATTCGATTGCAGGCAGTTCACCGGATGGATGTGTTCGCACGGTCTTGGCCGATGTCGTTCCGTCGAAAGTGCGCGTGCGAATGCCGAGGAATGCATCGTCGATCTGAATCTTGTCGGGTGTTGTTGCAGGAGCATTGTTAAATATATTCCAATCTTTGAAACTACCGTCCGCTCGTATTTCAACTGTGCCTGCACCGAGGCCACCGAGCGGAACAGATGAACGCATGCCTGAGGGAGGACTTGTCGGCTGGCGGTTTTTCAGTTGATGAAGGTAGCGATCACTTTTTCCAAACCATGCTTCATCGGTTTCAATGTAATGAACTTTCCGCTCGGGCCGGACAAATTCCATGTCCTGCGAAACGACGCCGGTGTTCTTGAAACTTAACGAACTCAATTTGTCAGCTAGCGATTCGTCAGCGACAGTGAAATCACCAGAAATTGCAATCGCCATAGCGGAGAGCGCGATACATACTCGTGCCGTAGATCCCATAGATCGATTCTTTCGAGTTGCCCAACCTCCGCCTTCGAATCGAATTCGAATCCTGAAAAAGGCGTGATCAGTACGGTAAACCTAGTTTGTGATATAATGACATTATATTTCTTACTAGCTTCGTGAGAAATGACTTATTCTGGCTAGGGTATATCCAAAACTACCTATTTCCAACGACTCAATGACAAAGCCGCGAGACGAAAGTAGTCCGAATTTGGCTAACAGGCCTAACCGCGGTGCCTACGATCAACCGTTCAGCGGAGTTGGCGTCGAGTTCGACCCGTTGAAGATGCCGTGCTCGGATACGGAGGTTACGCTGCATGAAGCTGGGTTTTACTTGCACAACGCGGGCTGGAATTACCCCAGCGTTTACAGTCCGTTCTGGCGTGTTTATTACGATTACACTTCTGGGCACCACGTGCAGTTTGCAGATCGTCGCATTGCGATGGGCCCGAAGCATATCCTGGTGATTCCAGATCATCAACGTTTCGACTGTGTGGGCGACTCTCCTGTCGCAAAGTTTTGGATCCACTTTTCATGCCGACGGATGCTTGACCCAATGGTCCAGGTGCCAATTCTGATCTCACCTGATCGCGTCCTCCAAGCGATGCTCGACGAAATTCCGCGATTGTTTGACAAGGGGGCACCCACGGACCGGGTGCATGTTCGAGCTCTGTCACTGGCGATGCTGGTCTACTTGCTCGCCGAAGAAAAGCTGCTTCGGCAACAGCGGCTTCCTGACGAGATTGCCTATGCTGTTCAGCAGATCAATGAATGTCCGGAACGTGCATGGCGAAATTCTGAGTTGGCGATGCAAGCGTCGCTTCAGACTGAAAGTTTTATCCGCAAGTTCAAAATCGCCATGAGCGAGACGCCGATGCGATACGTCCAGCAAGTGCGCATTCGAGAGGCTTGTCGACTGCTAGTCGATACATCTCTATCCATTGAAGCGATCGCATTGCGTCTGGGATTCCCTGATCGATACTACTTCAGTCGGGTGTTCAAAACGCACACCAATCAATCGCCCGCTGCCTACCGAAAATCGGCTACTGCGGTGGAGTGAGCGCCGCGTTCAGGCGGACCGTCGTGGGAAAACAGACTCTCTACCCACGCCCCTGGGATCGCGAGAAAGACGCTGCCCGTTGAATTTACACTTAATCACAATGTCAGAATGTGACACATCTTTCACGTTTTAACGCATTTACGGTTGCCATTGCCATTTCTAGCATTGAGATGTGTTGCTACCGCCGGTCGGCATGATTTTGTCGCTCAAGTTACTGTGGCTCATTGGTCCAGTCTTGCGGGCAACGAATTGTTTGTTATTGCGATTGGTGTTTTGTTTTTACCGTCTCACCGGAGTTTCAAATGTTTAAGAAGTTCCTTTGTGTCCTTGTAGTTGCATGTTTCGCTCTCTCGTTTACAGGTTGTGGTACTTCAGATGAGTCGACGGTAGTCGAGCATCCTCCAATGACGCCCGAAGATATGGCGAATTACGATGACGCGATTTCGTCCAACTGAATCGAACATCTGGCGTTCTATCTTGTTTTTGTTTCCTTTCATCGTATCAGGTGTCGTATGAATTCCCCAAATCGAAGAACGGCGTTTACGCTTGTTGAACTGCTGGTGGTCATCGCCATCATTGGCGTACTTGTTGGGTTACTCTTGCCAGCGGTGCAAGCCGCTCGTGAGGCTGCGCGGCGGATGAGCTGCAGCAACAATTTCAAGCAAATCGGACTTGGTTACCACAACTATCACTCTGCGTTCAACTCACTGCCAATGCAGTCAGGCGGAACATGGCTCAAAAATGTCACATCCAATGCTACGAATCGATCATTCATCAGCACGCTTGTGATGATTACGCCCTTTGTCGAGCAACAAGCACTTTGGCAAGCGATCAGTCAAGGTGACGTAACCTACGGAGCGATGGGCCCTCCGCCCTGGGACACGAACTTTGAGCCTTGGGTCACTGAACTTGCCACGTTACGCTGCCCAAGCGATCCCGGTAAAGGCCTTCCAGCACGCGCACGTTCAAACTATGCGGTGTGCCAGGGTGATCACATGCGACTGGTCAATAGCGGAGGTCGCAACCATCGCGGTTGGTATCAAAGTACAGACGACGACAATGCTCAGATCACTGGTAACGCGACAACAGACGATTCGACAACGGCAGTCCGCGCTCGACAGACCAACCGCGGAATGTTTTGGGCGAGGCATTTCACGAAATTTAGCTCGGTGATTGATGGTCTGTCCAATACCATTATGGCTGGTGAAGTTTGTACGGGCATTGGCCAACGTGAGATCCAGGCCGACAACGTTTATAATGTTGCAGACGCATTGGTTAAGGATGCGTCGATCAGTGTGAAAACGTGTCTTGATCAGATTGATCCCCAGCGCCCGTCATTTATCCGTGTCGGCGCCGCTGTGGGGGGCGATGTGACGAATACGATCGGCCGTGGTCACATGTGGGCGGACGGGCGTCTGCAGTACACCGGATTCCAGACCATTCTTCCACCAAACAAGCCGAGTTGTTTTCGCGGTACCGATGCCTCTCAAGGCATGTCAACCGCAGGCAGTCGGCATCAAGGTGGTGCGCACGTCCTGATGGGCGACGGTGCCGTCAAGTTTATTACCGATAGTATTGAGGCGGGGGATTTGAGCCTGACGCCAACGCCAGGTGGCGGTAGCCCGTATGGACTGTGGGGATCGCTAGGAACGCGCGGCTCGAACGAAGTGGTGGGTGAATTTTAGGCTTGTATGGAGAAGTCTAAGTTGTCAGGAGTGAATGCCGCGTGTTTCTAAGACATAAGGTCTTCATGCGGCTGACCTTCTGGCGGCGTGGCGTGGGCGTTTCATCGTCGGATAGGTTTTGGATCTACGTTTAATTACCCGAGGATGAATCTTCGGTTCTTGATCGCCTATCGGATGCTCGGCGATCGATGCGTGCGCCATCAGCCTGCAGCTTCTTGGCAAACGCATTGAGCGTCTGGATGGCACCTTTATGGCTGAAACTTTTGGGGCTGGAGTCGAAACGATAGGCCGTTCGGACAATGAGATCAAATGAGTCAGGTCTCTTTGACGAGAAGTCCACTGCCTGCACCGGAGTAAAGCGGCGATTCAATAGGCCACGGCGAGGTGGGCTTTCTTATTGGTGGGCAGGATGCCCGCCACGTCTTTTGGCTGGATGCCGACCATGCGGACCTCGGGGAGCAAAGCGACTCAGGCGACGCACACGAGGTGCCTCGCGGCTGTTTCGACAGGACGTCGCCAGCCAGGGGATCAAAAGATGAGCATTTCCACAAATTCATTCTCAAGGCGAGGTATGCTCCGACAAAAGCGATCCGATGAAGCTGGGATCATTTATCATGCACTGAACCGCGGAGATGATCGAAATGAAATTTTGAAAAAAACGGAGGATTACTGAAGGTTTTTACTTCACCACCGTGAATGAAGCGAGTGACACTAAGTCACGAGAGATTGTATCGATGCCAACGCCCGTTGCAAAAGAGCAAAGGTGATCGCGGTTTTTCGGCCGTGAAAACGTGACCGAAGCGATTGGCGTTGCACATTGAAAGACGTGTCAATGCCGAAAATCCACTTTCAGCGAACGACATCGTGTTCAAAATTGGAGTCGCCGAACCAGATCACAGCGTCATGCAAGATGAATTGCTGACCATCTTTTTGATTCTCTCGCGTCAAGCAACGGAACCCACTGCCCCGCAGACTGGAGAGCAAGAGATTTCTATCTCAACTGTTTCTACAGAGGTTCAGGCCTCGCAGATGCTCAAGCAAATTCGCATGTCGAAACCAATGTTTGATTCAGCCGGATAGTTGGGCCTACGATTCGCGAAGAGTTGTACTTTGCATTGGGAGCAAGACACTTAGTCGTAACATTTCACGGTTGGTCGCAGTTCTTCAAGTGGGTCGGCATCCAATAATCCTGCTTCAGATCGCGATCGCTTTCGGTCTTTCCCGGAACCTAGACCATTTGGTCTCATAGCTCGTCGCACGCAATCGTTTCAGCCCGATCTGCTCTCCGGATACTCTGCGACGTCTGACTTTCCAAACGCCATTAGGATTGGTACCCGGCCGACGCCGGTGTGTTTTCCAGCAGGTTCCGGCTTCATCGACCGACGCGAGTTCCGGTACCATCAAACTGAACGAAGTTGGACAAACCTCAGCACTTTTGAGGATCTCCGAACTGCAGGAGGTGCGTGACACCGAAGCGATTTTCGGCCTGCTGCTTGCGTCACCCGATGACCGACACCCAAAGTTCTACGTCGAACATGACCAATTCCGAGCGTGCGTGCTCGAAACCCCAAGCAGTCCGTCACTGTCGCGTGTTTCAACTTTGCTTGAACGCGATGGTGAACGCGAAACTGAAAAAGTTTGTGCGTTCATCCGCCATTTTGGTCGCCTCCGGAGTAGCTCAAGGAGTAGAGAGACAACTTCCCTCAGAGCGACCGAGACTGTGGCTGACGATCTGCAAGACGAAATACGAGAGAACGCATTGGGACCGGCAAAGGCTTCTGGCGACGCTGGCAGTGTCGAGCAACACAAACTGACCGAGCAAATCGCTGCGGACAAGCATCTCGCTGGCAAAGAAGCGGTTCGCAAAGCAAATCGCGGTTTGCGTTTCAACAAGATTGTGCCGCCGTCGGCTGGCTGATCTTTCTTTTCCTATCGCGATGCGTATAGGGCTGCCGGGGAAGGCAATAGGATATCAACACGGATGTTGAAGCGTTTGTCAGGGATAATCGAGCAAGCACGGCGCGGCGGAGCTTCTCGCTCCTCATCCACGCCAGGACGCTCGCCCCGGCAGCCCTTCTTTTCGCGGCTTCGTGCAAAGTACGACGCGGCGAATACAACGCTCGACAACATGAAACATTGGTCGCGTGCCGATGGGTTGTCGGCCGCGGCTGCAAACAGCCCTGATGTGAGGCGAACGCTTCGCAACCGTTCGCGATACGAGGTCGCCAACAACAGCTACGCTCGCGGGATCACGCTAACGCTGGCTAACGATGTGGTCGGCACCGGTCCAAGGCTGCAAATGCTGACCGCGAATGACGCGGCGAATCGTTTTGTCGAATCAGAATTCTATGCTTGGGCCGAATCCGTTGGGTTAGCCGAAAAGCTGCGTACTATGCGGCTTTCCCGCGTTGCCGATGGCGAATCCTTTGGTTTACTTACCAACAATCAACGCGTCGATGCGGCGGTAAAGCTGGACTTGCGGTTGATCGAAGCCGACCAGGTTGCCTCTCCGACGCTCAGCCCAGACACCGGGCGATATCTCGATGGCATTCGCTTCGATGCCGACGGCAATCCGATTGCTTATGACGTGCTGCGGAATCATCCCGGCGATGGGCTTTTCCTCGTTGACGATGAATTTGACACCGTGCCGGCCGCAGCGGTGCTGCACTACTTCCGATGTGATCGACCAGGACAGATTCGCGGCATTCCAGACATTACGCCAGCGTTGCCTCTATTTGCACAACTGCGACGCTTCACATTGGCCGTACTTGCCGCTGCTGAAACTGCCGCCGAGTTCGCCGGCATCCTGTACACCGACGCGCCGGCGAATGGCGAAGCCGATGCGGCAGAACCGTTCGAGCCGATCGAACTCGAAAAACGAATGCTGCTGACCATGCCCGGCGGCTGGAAGATGGCTCAGATGAAATCGGAGCAACCTTCGACGACCTACGCAGAGTTCAAGAAAGAAATTCTCAACGAGATCGCTCGTTGTTTGAACATGCCGTTCAATGTCGCCGTGGGGAATTCATCGGGCTACAACTACGCCAGCGGACGTCTTGATCACCAAACCTATTTCAAATCGATCCGTGTCGAGCAATCACAACTCGCCCGCGTGGTGCTCGACCGCATCCTGCACGCTTGGCTTCGCGAAGCCATTCTGATCGAGGGCTATCTGCCCAACTCGCTTCGCACGCTTGATTCCACATTTGAGCACCAATGGTTTTGGGATGGCCACGAACATGTCGATCCCGCCAAAGAGGCCAACGCCCAGAAAATCCGTCTCGCCAGTCATACGACGACTCTGGCCATCGAATTTGCGCGGCAGGGGCGTGACTGGGAGACGGAACTTAAACAACGTGCAAAAGAAATCGCACTGATGCGTGACCTCGGTCTGACGATCGAGTCCGAAACTGATTCCCCATCCGAACCCGATGCCACGGAAGACCATGCCGAAGACGCAGAATCCCAAACCGCTTGAAGCGGAAGCCGAATCTGTCCCCAGTTCGCTGCGTATTGTTTGTGACGATGCCGGCACGATCACTTTGGCAGCCGCTGAAGCGCCGGTGGAAGGGGACGACAAACCGTCACTACGCAAGTTTTCGATGACCGCATACACCGGTGGTGCGATGCGGCTGGGCGGATGGCCCTACCCAGTCGTGGTTGATCTGGCTGGGATGCGAGTGACTCGAAAGTCACGACCGATTCTGAAGGATCATGATCGCGGCAGCATCGTCGGTCACACCGATGACATCGCGATCACCGACAAGTCACTCGAAGTCGCTGGGGTAATTTCCGGAGTGGGTGCCACGGCCCAAGAAGTGATCGCCACCAGCGAGAACGGGTTCCCTTGGCAGGCATCGCTCGGTGCGAGTGCCGACAAAGTTGTTTTCATTCCCGAAGGCAAGACGGCGAACGCCAACGATCGCGAATTCAAAGGTCCAGTCTACATCGCCCGCAAATCGACCCTTGGTGAAGTTTCATTCGTCGCTCTCGGCGCCGACGACAACACCGAGGCACGTGTAGCCGCAGGGCTAGCGGATGGCGACGGATGGGATGAAAACGAAACTGACGAAACCGAATCCAAGGATGACCTCGAACCCGTCAACGCAAGTTTGAATATGAGCACGAAGCCCAAGACCGAGCCAAAACACCCCAAGCCGACCTCGCCGGTGGACGAAATGCGTGCCGAGGCCGCGGCCGAATCTCGTCGCATTGCCGGTATTCGGAAACTTTGTGCCGGAATCCATGCGGACATCGAAGCCGACGCGATCGAGCAAGGCTGGTCCACCACCAAGACGGAACTTGCGGTGCTACGAAGCGAACGCCCCAAAGCTCCAGAGCAAACCCAAAACTCTCCGCGTTACAGCCGCGAAGTCCTTGAGGCCGCCGCATGTTTGTCGGTAGGGATCGAGGAAAAACATCTGCTAGCCGCCTACGGCGAGAAGACTCTCAACGCAGCGGATCCACTGCGACATATCGGTCTGCGAGAACTGGTCGCCGAATGTGCTCGCATGGAAGGCATCGAAGTGCCGCGAGTGTTCGGGGACGGAACCGCCACCATTCGTGCCGGATTCTCTTCGATGAGCTTGCCGTCGATCATGGAAAACGTCATGAACAAGACGTTGCTGGCGGCATACCAAAACACGCCGATCGCTGCGTTTGATTTGTGTAGTGTCGGAACTGTGACGGACTTTAAGGAAGTCGCTCGGTATCGTTTGCTTGGAACCGGCGGTTTTGAGCAGGTCGCACCCGATGGGGAACTGAAGCACGGCAAGTTGTCGGACCAGAAGTTCAGCAATAAGGCCGACACGTACGGCCAGATCCTGACGCTGACGCGACACGACATCATCAACGACGACTTGTCGGCGTTCATGGACATCCCACGCCAAATGGGACGCTCCGGTGCCGAGTCGATTGACGATCTTTTTTTCACATTGCTGCTGAAGAACGGGGGCTTCTTCTCCTCAGGCAACGCGAACTTGCTCACAGGTGCCGACACCAAGTTCGGTCCCGATTCTCTAACCGTCGCCAAGACGACCTTCCGCAAGCAAAAAGCCGGTCCCGGCGGGAAGCCCAAAGACCAAAAGCCGATCAATATTCGGCCCGAGTACTTGGTAGTTCCGGTGGAACTTGAAACCGAAGCTGAACTGCTGATGGGCTCATCCCAATTGATGATCGATGCTCAAGGTTCGCCGACCAAGATCCCGGTCGATAACCCACATCGCAATAAGTACCGGATCATCAGCACGCCTCACCTGTCGGATTCGTACTACACCGGCGCGAGCGGCACCGCGTGGTATCTGTTCGCCAACCCCAACGTACTGCCAGCGTTTGAGATTGTGTTCCTCAATGGACGCCGCACGCCGGTGATCGAACGAGTCGAAATGCCGCCGAACACGCTCGGCATGGGTTTCCGCAGCTACATCGACTTTGGCGTGAATTCTCAAGACCACCGCGCCGCCGTGAAGGTCACCGGCGAGGCGTGAGCCGTGGGGTAGGCAGCTCGCCTGCTCTAGCAACCAACCAGTTCACTTCCATTTGAGGTTTTCATGTCTTCAGCAGAGTTCGTTTATGACGGATCGGCGATCGATCACACGCCTGACGCCGATCTTGCAATGGGTGAAATCGTGGTGCAAGGCGATCTCGTCGGCATCACTAAGCGAGCAATCAAAGCCGACATGCTCGGCGCTATCGCCGTCGAAGGCGTGTTTGACGTTCCGAAGACTCCCGCCAGTGCCGTTGCGTTTGCCGTCGGTCAGAAGGTCTATGTCGACGGAAGCAACGAGCCGCAGACGACTGCTACCGGAAACAAGCTGCTCGGCAAGGCGGTGCTCGCCGCAGCCGCCGACGATGACAACGTGCGTGTGCGTCTGAGCCAATAACAAAAGGAAGTTGACTCGCGATGCCCGCAACTTTCCTGCACGACGGTTCGACCATTGATTTCGTCCCCGTGGATGATGTACCCGCTGGTTCGATCGTTGTGCTGGGAGAACTTGTTGGGATCAGCAAGTTCTTCGTTGCAGCCGGTCAGACCGGGGGCCTTTCTGTCCGCGGTGTTTTTGACGTGCTGAAAGACCCGTCGACCAACATCGACGTTGGCACTCGGCTTTATTGGTCTGCCGCCAGCTGGCATGTGGTCAAGACGAGTAGCGGTCACCCGCTGCTCGGCAAAGCGATTTTGTCAGCTTCGCCCGGTAGCTCCCGCGTTCGCGTCCTGTTGACGCAGTAAATCCCGTTCATCTTGAAGAGGAAAACCACGTGAAAGGATTTCTGCGTGCATTTATCGCCGCCGGACTGCTCCTGTTTGCCACAGGATGTTTGCCGGAGCAGCCGGTACAAGTCAAGCCGCTGCCTGCTCCACCCGCGGAACAGCCTGTAGCTAATCTTCCCCCGCAGCTTCACCAGCGGAACTGGACTGGCCGGCTCAACCAAGGCAGCTGTGTTCATGCGTCGCTGGTCAATCATCTTCGTTGGCTCAACGAGTACGAACTCGGCGAACGTTGGCGGGCGACCTACAGCGACGGCGAGTGGGACTCGCGATTGCGAAGCCGTCTCGATGCTGCGGACATCGATTACAGCTACACGGTCAAAGCCGATCCGCGGTTCCTTGACTGGGCCACCGCAACGCGCCGTGGCGCAATCCTGTGGTGGAAGCCGGCACACTGCTGCACCTTCGTTGGTTGGGTCAAACGCGATGGGCGTCAGTACGCAGCGATTTTGGACAACAACTATCCCGGCCGGTTTGAACTCACACCCCGTGAACAGTTCGTTCGTTTGTGGGCGGGCTATGGCGGATTCGCGTTGACCGTGTTGGAAGACCCCGCCAGTTCTTTGCCTTATCCAAGTTACGAGGTCATCGAGTGAAAGACGAAATCCGAATCCGACTAAGCGTGGGTCTGATCGCCGTGGCGGTCATCCATGCGGTGCTTCTGGGAGCCGTTTTTACCGCGATTCCTTCTACGGCACCTCCACCGCAAGAGTCAACATGGAAGCTGCCTCCGGCACGCCCGGTTGCACCACCATCAGTGGGGCAGATTGAAAAGCTGGACGAACCACAGCGAGTCAACCTTGGGGCCCAGGGCGAGTTGAAACAACAATTCACCCAGCCGTGTCGCCCTTGTCCTCCGACTGCGGTGCCATCCCGTGTCGTTCCAACAACGCCAATCGTGCGTCCGTACCGAGTAATTCCTGCTAACTCGCCAGCGGCTTTAACCGTTCCAGCGCCGATTGTGGTAACGCCGACATCCAGCTCGAAACCGGCACCCGCCCGAAAGCAATACCAGATTGCCCTCTTCGTTGGCAGTGACGCGAAGAGTCAACAGTTGTTGGATTGGTTCAACAGGGACAGCCGTCTTGTCAAACTGAAATCCGCCTGCGAATTCCAGGTCTATACGTCCGGCAATGCTCTGTATCGAAATCGGTTCGAAGAGATCGTGCCGGTCGGCCAATTCCCTGTGGTGTTGTTCCAGGACGCAAATGGGGGACACGTTCATGCTGCGGGCCACACGATGCTTCCCGCGACCGCCGCCGAACTTTACGACGACCTGCGACACGGTTACGAGCTCTATCAGCAGACCCGTCAAGCTCAGCGGACCGGTGCCCTCAAAACCCGCGGCTATTCTTGGGACGATGCGATCTCGCCAACGCTGCAGCTCTCCTCACATGACTGTCCCGACGGATACTGTCCCGCTGAACCAAACGATAACTGGCGTCCATTCGACCGAGACCGCGACGTCGACCGTGACCGGCTATTTGACCGCGATCTTGGCGGTCGCAACGCCTTGATCTGGGCCGGGGCCGGCGAACTGGCCACGCTCGCCCTGATCGTTGTTGCCATCATCCTGCTCGGATTCATTCTCATCAAACGAGGCATGTGAAGCTCATGATTCTAGGAATCGCAATCGTAGTCGTACTACTACTCCTCGCCGTGGCTTTGCTGCCGACGAAGAAACGAGACGGAGGCGGGAACCCACTGGGCGGAGGAAACAGTCCGCTTCAACCGTTCTCACGCCAACTCAACTTTCGGCAGCAACAGTTGCACGAAGAAGCCGAGGCGATCTCGGATGAGTATCAACGTCGTGCAAATGAAGCGTGGCGTGACGAACTTGGCGAGAAAGCAGCTGCGTTGCTGCAGTCGAAACGCCCCACTAATTCGCGGGCGAGTAGTAAGTCGTGAGCGACATGCTTCAGCGAGGCCAGTCTTGGTTAGCTGAAAAGTTGACCAAGCACGCTTCGCGATTCGTTGTCTATCAGCGTGATGAATTGTCCGCTGAGCTATCGGCGACGATCGGCAAGTCGGAATACGAACAAGACGACGGCGAAGGCATCGTCACCCGTGCCCAGGTTCGTGACTTTCTGATCAACACGAAGGATCTGCTGCAGTCCGACATTGGTACCTGGCCTCGCCGCGGTGATCGCATCTTGGAAGCCGACGGAGATACGACGTTCGTGTACGAACTGATGTCCATTGGTAACGAACCGCCCTGGCGCTACAGCGATCCCTTTCGCATCAAACTTCGCATTCACACCAAATTGGTCGACACGATCACATGACAACAACGACACCAGCAACGGTGATTCAAATTGCTGACAGCGTCGTGGCGGAAATCAACGCCGGAGACTTCAGCAAAAAGAACCTCTCAGCACAACGACTCTATGTTCCCAACTTCGATCTCGAAGACATGAAGGAGCTGCGAGTTACTGTGGTGCCACGTGAGGTCGAATACTTGCCTCTCGATCGAGTCAGCAACAAGTTCCACGCGACGATCGATGTGGCCATCCAGAAGAAGTTCAGCAAGGGCGATGCCAAAGAAATCGACCCGTTGGTGTTCTTCGTCGAAGAACTGGCCGACTACTTCCGACTGAAACGGCTCAACTCTTTCGTCGCCGCTCGGTGTGTGAAAGTGGAAAACGCTGTCCTGTACTCCACCGAACACTGGACGCAGTTCAATCAATTCACGAGTTTGCTGACGTTGACGTTTGAGCTCGCGAAGTGATCCAGATCCGGACACGGGTCCATTTTGATCAAGCGAAAGTCCAGAAGAAAGTTCAAACCGCCAACTTCCGCTCGCTTGGTCATGCCGCCGCGACCATTCGGATAACCGCGAAGCGATCGATCCGAAAACGGAAGAAGCCGTCGAGTCCTGGTTCGCCACCGCACACGCAGACCGGCATGCTGCGCCGCGTGATTCGCTACGAGGTGAATCGGGACCGCGAAGAGGCAGTAATAGGCCCGGTCAACGAAATCGCTGGTCGCCTGTGGAACCTACACGAGTTCGGCGGTGTTGTCACAAATCGACGCAAGCTAAAGCGTCACCGCTTCCGAGTCGGCCAGCACGGCCCGATCCGCGTGACAGCACCCGGAAAGTTTGTTCGCACGCTTCTGCAAACCGCGGCCCAGGCCAATCGTGCCACACGGTTGGTTGAAGAAGAAAACGAACGCCGTGGTGCAAACAAACCACGACGTTATCCCAAGCGTCCATTCATGAAACCGGCCCTGCAAGCCAACCAAGCACGTCTACCCAAGTTCTGGCGTGACTCCGTCAAGTAAATCGAGAGAAGGTCAATATGTCAGCAGAAGTAGTTCTCGGTCTCGACGCAGTGCTCACCATCGACGGTGCCGAAATTAAGAACGTCAAAGACTTGACGGTCAACCTCGAAAAAGCCGAAGCGGATGCAAGCACTCGTGACAACAACGGTTGGCGAGCCACCGTGGGCACACTCAAGGATGCCTCGATCGAGTTCACGGTCCTCAACAAGAATGGCGACACCTCGTTCTCGATGCTCCAGACGCTCTGGAGCAGTGGCACGCCCTGCGACGTCGACATCAGTGACGCCGGCGGTTCACTGACACTGACCTGCGAAGTCATGACCTTCAACGTCAACCAAAACCTCGAAGAGGTGGTCTCCGCCGACGTGACGCTCAAACCAACCCAATCCTCGTCTGGTAACGGTATCAACGTGCCTGTCGGAAGCGGAGCATGATCTGCGGAACACCCGCATTAGAGTGACCAAGGCCACATCGTATTGTTGGCACCACATTTGGGACACTGACTACCTCGGATACCCCCAATTCCAGGTCCTCTACAGTCGTGCCATGCGAGTAAATTCACACCCCCGATAAACAATGGCACTGGCAAAGCGATCCACCAAATCTCAGGAAAGACATAGGCGAACCAAATCGTTCCTATGACGGATGCGAGAGTCAATGGAAAGAAACAACCTGGCGCACTGGAACCGCCTGGAGCGGGTTGTCCGTCTTCTGCCGAAAATCGCTGAGAGCAGTGCCTGCACTTCAAATCAATCAGGGCCTCGCAAGAAGAATAAGTGATGAACGCTTCGTCAGCAGTGTCGAGGGAAGGCTTTCGCACCATACATCGTAACGTTTCTTAGCCTGAAAACGGAGTCCCATGCAAAAGTTCATTGACCGCCGCGGTCGCGTCTGGATCGTCGATATCGACAACACCACGCTACGCCGTGTGAAAGCACTCACCGATGTTCGCTTGTTGGACGCCATCGACGGCGATCTGATCACACAGCTTTCTAGCGACCCGCTGTTGTTAGGCGACGTCCTATTCGCGATTTGCAAACCGCAAGCGGACCAACAAGACGTCGACGATGAAGCATTCGCTGAAGGACTGGCCGGGGACGCGATCGACGAAGCCTGCAAAGCGGTCGTCGATGCTTTGGTCGCGTATTTCCCGGAGTCGCGTCGCCGTCTTCTGCGGAAGGCGGCCGACAAACAGCGGTTGATCGAAACTCGGGGATTGGAAGCGATCGAACGCAGACTGGACGATCCGAAGTTGGTGGACACGCTTCTCAGCGACCTCGAACGGAAACTCGGGGCGCCGACGTTGAACGGATCGTCGTCGAACTCGCCGGCATCGTCGGAGTCGACCCCGGACCACTCACCCTCCGCCAGCTGATGCAGATGGCCGACGCTCGACGACGTCACGATTGGAACATCGCATCGAGTGTCATGGCACTGACCGCTGAAATCAACCGCGATCGCCGCCGTCGTCGCAAACCGTTCAAGCCCGACGATTTCAACCCCTACACGGCGACCAAGCCAGTTCCGGCGCGAGCTACCGTTCGCCAGGTCGCCAGTCTCTTGGGTGCAGCGTTTCACCCGTCCGACGCATCTCTTGGAACTTCTGATTCATGTCCCAAGTCCGAGCCGGAGCCGCCTACGTCGAACTGCTGACCAAGGATGCAGCGTTCGTCAAAGGCCTACGATCGGCTCAAAAACGACTGCAATCGTTCGGCCAATCAACACGAATGCTCGGCACGAAGTTGATGGGTTTGGGCACCGCTGCCGCAGCCCCTCTGGCCGGCAGCGTCGCCATCTTTTCGAACTTCGACGATGCCATGCGAGGTGTCGCCGCCATTACTCAGGCGACCGAAACGCAGCTTGAGTCTCTGCGTAATACGGCCAAGAAGCTGGGAGCCACAACCAGCTACTCCGCTAGCGAAGTCGCTTCGCTGATGACGGAACTCGGTCGCGCCGGTTTCAAGCCGGAGCAGATCGAACGCATGACTGCCGCCGTGATGAACATGGCTCGAGCAACGGGCACCGATGCAACCCAGGCATCCGGCATCATGGCGGCAACAATCCGTCAGTTCAGTATGGAAGCCGGTGATGCCACTCGCGTTGCTGACGGACTGACCGCCGCAGCCAACAAATCGTTCAACACGGTGGAGTCTCTCGGCGAAGCTTTGTCGTACGCCGGCCCGGTCGCTGCGGACGCCAACTTGAGTCTCGAAGAGACGCTGGCGATCCTCGGAACACTTGGCAACATGGGCATCCAGGGTTCGTCGGCCGGTAATGCGATGCGTCGGTTGCTCACCATCAGTGCCGCAGAATCCAAGAAGTTCCAAGCGGTCTTCGGCGTGGCGACCAAAGACGCCAAAGGTAACGCACGGTCGCTGGTCGACATCCTCGGCGAAGTTGCCGCAGCCACCGAGAACATGGGAACGGCTGAAAAAGCGGAAAAACTCAACGAGGTCTTCGGACTGTTGGGAATCACTGCTGCCAGTTCGATCGGCAAATCGGTAGCTGATACTCGCAAGCTCTACCAAGAGCTTCAAAATGCCGGCGGGATTGCCGCCAAAACATCGGAAGAGATGGAAGGCGGACTCGGTGGAGCGTTCCGAATATTGAAGTCGTCGATCGAAGGCGTCGCCATCGCGATCGGAGAATCACTCGAAGGCAGCGTCACCAATATGGTCAACGCGTTCAGCCGCGCGGCGTCAGGCGTGATCGAGTGGATCAACAAGAATCAGAAAATCGTCAAGATTGCGGCGGCAAGTGCGGTCGCAATCATTGGTATCGGCGCCGCACTGTTCACTCTCGGTTCGTTTGCCGCTGCGGCATCCTTCGCCGTCGGAGGATTGGCCAGCATCTTTAGTTTCATTGGTGCCTCCATCGGAGTGATCGTCAGCGCGGTTGGGATGTTGTTCACGCCGTTGGGGCTAGTCGTCGCTGCCATCGCGGCGCTAGGTGGCTATTTCCTGTATTCCACCGGCATCGCCGGCCAAGCGATCGAATATCTCGGCAGCGTCTTCGAAGTCCTTAAAGCGGAAACACTTGCCGCTTTTGGTGCGATCGCCAACGCTCTAGCCGCCGGCGACATCACCGCAGCGGCCGATGTGCTGTGGTCTTACCTGAAACTGCAGTGGATTACGGGCACCACTTTCTTGAAAGCAAAATGGGCCGAATTCACTCAGTACATCTCCGATGTCTGGGCAGACTCAGCGTATGCGATTGGCGATGTTTTGATCGGTGCATTATCGGGCCTCGCTGGCGTATGGAACGACACGCTCGGATTCATGGCCGATGGTTGGACGATCCTTACCTCCGCCGTTCAAAAAGGCTGGAACAACACGATCGGCTTCCTCAAGAAGGGATTTCTCAAACTGCACGAACTCGTTGATATCGCGGGCGATGTTGCAGTCCAGATAGGAGGCGTGTTGATCAACGCCCTTGCCGGCGTCGAACAAGCCTGGGTGGAAACTGTCGACTACTTGGCCGACACCTGGACCGTGTTTGTTGGTCAGGTGAAATCAATGTGGAACTCCACCGTAGGATTTCTGAAGAAAGCCTGGATCAAGCTGAAGGCACTGTTCGACGATGACATCAACGTCGATGTTGAAATGGCAAAGATCGACGCTGACACCCGAGCAGCCGATGCAGCCGAAGAACAGCAGCGCCAACAAGCGATTATCCAGCGGCAACAACGTCGTGCAAAACGCAAAGAGCAGATCGAAGCCAACCGCATCGAGATGCAAAAAGGCATCGCTGCTCAGCTCGAAGCACGTCGCAAGGCTCGCGAGGGTCAGGACATCAATGCGGATATGCGGGCGATCGATGCCGAGACCGATGCTAAGAACGCGGCTGTCGATCAAACCAAGCAGCGGCAGTTTCGCGAAAACGACGCGGCTCAGGCAGCGCGTCAAAACCTGATTGACGATACGACCGCGGGTGTCCAGGCAACGCTGGATCAAATGCGTGCCGAATCCAAGGCCGCTCGAGAAGCGGGCCGGCCGACAGCCGTAGACCGCGACAACGATCGAAACGCGGAAATCGCTGCAGCACAAGCCGATTTTGATGCCGCCGTCGAACGTGCGAACAACGCCACGGCGCCGTCCGATGAGAACGGTAAGCCGAAAGCAGAAGATGCACTGCCGGTGCCACCTCAACCGACGGCTCTTCCCAAACCGGGCGATGTGAATGTTCTTCCCGTCGACCTTCCAGGCATCGATGACACTGAGCTGCAACCGCCAAACCCCAAGGATCTGAAACTCGGCCTTGATCGTGATGCCAAGGATTCGCTGGATCGTTTCTCGTCAGGTCCAGAGACCGATCCAGCACAGACCGCTACGGCCGGCGATTTTGAGACGCTCGGACTGGGGCTCGGAAGTGGCGCCCAAAAACTTGAGCAGCTCCGGTTGGAACCAGTCAAGGACGCTGGCGAAGTGATCGTCGCTCCTAAATTGGAGATTCCTGACAAGGCGGATGCCGCGGTCCCCGCGGACGTCCCCGAGCCGGTTGATCCCGAAATACCTGAGTTGCCAATCGACCAGCCAACACTGGACATCGCAGCTGTCAACGAAGCCCTCGCTTTGGTGCGACAGTCGCTCAGCGATTTCGAAGCAGCGTTATCGGGCACAACCGCCTCGTTGCGATTGCCCGCCTCTTCAGGCGACGGCATCACTGACGATATGAAGCGAGCAATCATCGCAACCGCCGAAAACACCCGACGCCTCGTCGAACGCTCGCGATCGGGAGGCTTGGTGTTCAGCTGATGAGTTTCACATCGGGAAGTTACCAATTTGACACTGCGGCTCTTTCCGAGAAAGCGTCGCGAGGCAAGTCACACTCGGACTTTGCTGCCTACGTTGCCACCAACGACGGCGACGTTGACCCGACTGCCGCAGCCGACGCAGCCTTTTCCTATTACGACGCCAATCACCATGAGCTGATTCCGCACCTGCAGATCGATGCGGAATACATCAATGCTCGGCATGCCTTGGTCAGTATCACGCTGAATCAAACGAAACTGGATCCTGTTTCGTTCAGCACTACCGGTGCGACGACCCACCTGAACCAATCTTTGCAAACGCGAGGCGTCTACGCGGCGCCGGGTGCCGTTGCTCCCATCTACCACGGAGCGATTGGCGTCAGCGATTCAGGCGTTGCCGGCGTTGACATTACCGTGCCGGCATTCGAGTTCTCGGTACGCAAGAAGTTCGAGTACGTTTCAACGGCGTATCTACTGGCAATGGTCTCGATGACCGGGCGAACCAACTCGTCGCCCTGGTCGATTTTCGCTGCCGGCGAAGCATTGTTCCTAGGTGGCGAAGGAGGTGAGGATGAAAACAACTGGGTCGACGTCACCTATCACTTCGCTGCTCGGCCCAACGAATCGAATCTGACTATTGGCAACATCAGCGGCGTCGAAAAATACGGGTGGGATTACTTGTGGGTCAAACACGGTGAGAAAGTAGTGGGTGATCGGGTGCTGCAGGTTCCTGAGGCCGCCTACGTCGAGCAGGTTTATCGCGGTGGTAATTTCGGCGTGCTGGGGATTTCGTAAACGATGGCACGACGCGTCCGTCCCGGCGATCCATTCCATATCACCGCCGCTGAATACAACCGGTTGCTCGCTGCGGCCGATGCAGCCCATCGCAACCGCCTGCCTGGTGGCGGTGGTCCCCGCACACATGTGCGAAACGCAGCGACTGTCCGTGTTCATAACACGTCGGCAGCGACCATTCCGATTGGCGGCATCGTCGGTTTCAATTCGCCACTGACCGATCCAACGGTGGGGCCGACCGAACTCGCACGCTTCGTTCGCGATGCGACGATCCAGTGCGTTATCCCCAACGAACAGGAGCACACCGGTCGCGTTGGGGTTGCCATCGAACCGATTGCGGAAGACAAGGTCGGCCGCGTCGTGTTCGATGGCGTTGTGGCCGCGCGAATCAACGTCGCCAAGACTTGGCATAAGTTTGCGGACGTGGGTGAGACGGGGGGCGATACACTTCAGTCCAAGCCGGATGGATCTGCCCAAATCCTTTGGCGAAATGATCCCAGCCAACTTGGCGATCAATGGGCGGTCGTTCGCGTCGGCCGGTCTGCGGCTCCGGTTTATTTCATCGAAGTTCCCGCCGGTGGCATCGCGGAACGCCGAGGTATGCGCACGGGCAGTGCCGATTGCGACCTCTACCAACTCGACGAAGCAGGCGACGTTGAGCCCGTCGCTGATCCGGACGGTAACACGGTCCGGATTACCGCTCGGAATCATTCAGCACAGCGAATCCGCGGGCCGATTGCCGACTCGCCCAGACAATACCTGCAAGTAAGCTTCGATGGGCAGCGTTCGTGGGTGATCGACCCACCGAAACAAACGCTTCTATGTAAGCCCACGAAACGTCTGAAGGCGAAATCTTGGGGCGTTGCTCGCGAGCTGCGTTTTGATGGGACTCGTTGGAAACCGCTCGGACCGCGTGTGTCGGTCTACAATGTCTGCGACTACGCATTGTTGGCGAGCCAGCAGATTATCTGTCACTTCCATGAAGACACCAGCAGCTACCTGACAATCGGATGCCGCTGTTGCGACGGCAGCAGTTCGTCCAGCTCGTCATCGTCGAGCAACTCTTCATCGAGCGGATCGTCATCGTCTAGCTCATCGGAATCGCATTCATCGAGTGGCTCGTCTAGCAGCAGTAGCTCGTCATCCTCATCGGCGAGCAGTGGGTCTAGCAGCAGTTCGTCAGATAGTTCGAGCATCAGCGGATCGAGTTCATCCAGCGAATCATCGATCGACAGTAGCTCGTCGTCACCATCCCACAGTAGTTCGTCCAATTCAAGTTCAAGCTTCTCAAGTAGCAGCCCTTCGCTAAGCAGCGTTTCGTCATCGTCACCATCGGTGTCGGGCAGCAACTCGTCTTCCGCGGCGTCCGCATCCTCCAGCCGTTCGGAGAGTTCGTCATCGTCATCCGCGTCGTCATCGAGTCAATCAGAATCTTCCAGTAGTGTTAGTAGTCAATCCAGTGATTCCGGCAGCATCACGTCACTCAGTAGTTCTGATTCGGCATCGAATTCGACTGCAAGCGAATCTGTATCCAGCGTTTCAGAGAGCGAATCGGACAGCCACTCGGATTCGCTTTCCCAAACCTCGCCGTCACACAGTTGGGATGCGTCAGCAAGCAGCCTCAGCGGATCCTTGTCGAGCGACTCTGACTCGCAATCCACGTCAAAATCGGTATCGCATTCCGCCAGCAAATCAGACAGTGGTTCGGATAGTGAACCAAGCGCTAACGAGAGCTCCAATTCTCGGCACGATTCTGTTAGCGTTTCACGATCGTACTCAGGTAGCACATCCGAATCTGCTAGCAATGCTTCCACCAGCGTGGCGGCTTCTTCAAGTGGATCCGAATCCACTTCACGTTCGGATAGCGGCTCTGGCGAGGACTCTGAAAGCTCCGGAAGCGATCGGCCGAGTGAAAGTCATGATCGGAGCTACGGAGATTCATCTGGGAGTGCCAGTGATAGTACCAGTGAAAAACCATCCCAAAGTCACGATTCCACGTCGGAATCAAACCACCCCAGCGACAGTGGGTCGAATCGTCTCAGCCACAGCTACTCCGTCGAGGAACCGTCCTATGACAGCAGCGGATCGAGTGAACCGTGTAACAGCACCTGGATCTGGTCCTGCGGTTGGGAACTAGTCGATAGTGACTGCGAGGATCCCGGTGAACCACCCTCAAGCACGGGAAGTTACGACGGCCAAGTGACGGAGATGACCGCATGATGTAATGCCCATATCACCCAAAGTTGATCATCTCCGATAACTTTTTGACGGTGTTAAAGTTTCTTGCGGTCGCAGCGACGCCAAGCTTACGTTCGGCACCAGCAGCAACCTTGGACCGGCCGATGCCGCTCGGTGCATGTAAATAGAAAACCAAATCAATTAACAAGCAGGATTCAGAATCGGCACGTAGTCCCTCAATGGCATCCAAGTCAGGATCACTCGGTGACTCATCCAAAAAGAAAAAATGGAGCGACTTAGGGTCTGCCGTCGCGTCAGCATACGGGTTCGAATCGATTGCTTTTAGTAATTCACTTTTCGTTAACAAGATCAAGTGCGAACGAAAACCAAATTGCTCCTCGACAGTATCGAGGAGCTTCGTTTGGATCGACTTCTTTGACTTTAGCGATGATTCAAAGACTACATTTCCACTCTGGATGTAGGTCTGAACGTTCTCGCAACCAATCGACTCCATCCCTGCTTTGAGCGGTGCCATCTGCATCTTGTTTTTGCCGCCCACATTTATGCCTCGGAACAGCGCAATCCAGATTGTCTTCAACGAAATGCCTATAGCTTGATGTTTGTTTGCAACGTTTGATATGACCCTAGCACATCATAACATGTGTCAGCAATAACCCCATGATCCACTGCCCCCACCTGACACCCAACAACGTCTGCGAAGTTGCCTCGGGCCTGGCAGGCTGCCAAGCCAAAGTAACACCTGCGGCATGCAACGCGTGTCAAAACGAATCTAACCCGCGAGCGATCAACGTCGTCACGATCGGCATGGCCTTGGTCAACAAGAAGCGTCGCAAGAAAGACACGCGTGAACTGTACGCGATGCTTGGTTGCTACTTGCCAGATCGTCAGCAAGAACCTGCAACGTTGAAGATCACCGATTACCGGCCCGGTCCGGGAAACGAACTGAAAAACATGCTTGCATGGTTCGCAAAGCCGAGCGAAACGTGCAACTGCGAAACGCGAGTCGACACGATGAACGACTGGGGCGCCGAAGGCTGCCTGCGAAACATCGACACGATCGCCGACTGGTTACTCGAAGAAGCTCAATTGAGAGGAATGCCCCATGGAAGGTTCACTCGCGTCATCGCCAAGTCACTCGTTCAAACTGCCGTCCGAAAGTTCCGACGCAAATTCCCCGACGGAGCACCCGAGCCGAATGACGACGAAGATCGCGATTGATCGGCCGATCGTCGAGCGATGCTTTCTGATGAACCTCGATCGACGCGAGGATCGGCTCAAAGAGTGGATGGAGCAACTGCCCGATCCTTGGCCGTTTCCTCATCCCGAGCGTTTTACGGCGATCGACGGACGCCGTGTCGCGACACCGCCCCAGTGGCGTGCCGGAAACGGAGCTTGGGGGTGTTACCGTTCGCACGCATTGATTCTAGAAAAATGCCTGATCGAGCGTATCGATTCGTATGTGGTCTTCGAAGACGACGCCGGGTTCTGCCAAGACTTCGCCCATCAACTCAAAGCCTACATCACCGAGTTGCCGGCCGATTGGGGACTTGCGTATCTCGGTGGCCAACATCTTTATGCCGGCAAACACCCGCCACACAAAATCAGCGAGCACGTTTACCGGCCCTACAACGTCAATCGAACGCATGCGTTCATGGTCCGTGGTCGTGAGAATATGAAGGTTTTGTACCGACACCTCCACTGGATTGATTGGCACTCGAAACATCACATTGATCACCATCTTGGGCGATTGACCCAGCGACGCTACCAATCACTCGTGCAAGGCAAGAACGTCGACAAGGAGTCGATTGCGGTCTACGCCCCCGACCGCTGGCTCGTCGGGCAACTACCGACCAAGTCCAATATCTGCGGTCGCAAGTGGGAACAGACACGCTTCTTCAACGACGCCCGCAACGCCGACCATTCGGACGCCCCGTTCTTCGCGGTGCTCGGTCCCCATCGCTCGGGGACATCCTGTGTAGCCATGGTTATGCATCATCTTGGCGTCCATATGGGCAACCAGCTCGGTGGTTACGAGGCGACCGGCGGTGGCGAAGCCGTCGGACTGGCCCAGCTTTGTGAAAAGGCGATGCGATTTCCCGCCGTCGATCCCACGATGTCAGATGAGCAGCTGACGCAACAGCTGAAGGCATGGATCGTCAACCGTAAAGCGGAGGCGAATCGTGACAAGACAGTGGCCGGTGGCAAATACCCGCATCTGTGCCGGTTTGTCGAGCATCTTCATGCTGGCCTCGGGGGTTCACTGAAGGTCATCAGTGTCGAGCGTGACATTGAGGCGTCTATTCGAAGTCTGCAAAACCGCTCCGAAAAACATCGAGGCCAATGGTTTGCTGCCAATGATGAACAATGCGAGCGTCTGCAGCGCAGCCTGATGCAGCACCGCGATGCATTCCTGGAAAAGCATCCTGAGATTGACCTCTTCCGCATCGAATTCGCCGAGTTGACCACACATCCCGAAGAGGTCATTTGCAATTTGATCAAGTTCCTTGGCATCCAGCCAACGGCCGAGGAGATCGCTTCGGCCATCGACCACGTCAATCCTGAACTGCGGAAGTTCGGGTGAGCTCCGACGCGTCGCCCTTCAATTCGAGAAACCAAAACGCGTGACCATTTGCTCCGTATTCCTGCATCACGACGATGATCCGGTGACCCGCAATCACTTTGCGAGACTCCAGCGTTTCTCGTCCGGCCCGACCGTCGCCGTCTCCTCCGCAACGCGACTTGCAACCGGGGAGTCCATCGCTGACTTCTCGCATTCGCTTTGGCGAGCCCAAATCGAACAACGTCCGCAACTCAAAGCGAAATCAACGGACCTGCTACTGATCGATTGGTTTCGCAATCGTCGCGTATCCGCAGATCGATACTTCATTGTCGAGTGGGATACCCTGGTCAACCAATCCATCGACGATCTGCTGTCCCCCGTGACACCGTTTCCACTCGCGGCGCCGTCCATCCGTTTGGCCCATCGAGAGCCAGAGTGGTTTCGCCGCCAGCGACAACACATCCCGGCTGACTTGCGACCACTAGCAACGGGCATGGTTCCCTTCTCTTGCATCATGGTATCGCATGCGACGTTCAATCAGATTGCGATGCTATACTCCGAGGATCTGCAAGGGCTTGGCGAGGTAACTGGAGAATTACGGTTTGCAACGCTAGCGGCCCGCTGTGGGATAACACCCGTCAGCATTCCGAGTTTACACCGTGTCACCTGGATGCCGTTTCAGCCGATTGGATTGGGAGAGACGATCTATCACCCCGTCAAACTTCCATACGTTGACCCTCAGCCGTGGATGGAAGCTGATGAAATTGCGGCTCTGGAATCACTTCTTGAGCCGCATTTTCACGTTCTAGAGTATGGCTGCGGACACTCAACGTTTTGGTTGGCTGATCGAGTAGCGAAAGTAACTACCGTTGAGCACAACTCCAAATGGCTCGCTCGCGTCACACCGTTTCCGCCCAACGTGGAGGTCCTCTTCGCACCTCCGGCCTGGCCTTGCCCAAAGTTTGGACCGGCCGAACCAGGACAATTCGAAGATTACATCCACGCCGTAACTGATCGGACGCCCGACCTCGTGCTGGTCGATGGACGCGCCAGAGTCCTCGCCTGTCGCCACTGGGCATCCAGATCGCAGACCATTCTTCACGACGCGGATCGGTCCCGCTACGGCGAACTGCCAAAGAGATTTTTAGCCGGAAGCCTCGCCAGGATCCTACCGGAGGAATTGCCGAATGAAACTCAGTGAGATCACTTTCTGCATCAAGACGATTCATCGCCCCTGGTCTTGTCACCGGCTGGTTGAATCGCTTCATCAGCATATCGAGAGTCCCAACATCATTGTCGTGGACGACGGGCTGCCCGAGACAAGGTTCAGCGGCAAGTACCCTGAAACCGCAAAACGCTGCACCGTGATCA
>NZ_BAABGA010000012.1:0-134630 GCF_039541335.1 Novipirellula rosea
GCGTGGCGGTGGGGCGAAGCACATTTCCACTGCCATCGGTATACGAGCGACCGACGCTAGGTGTGGAGGCGGGATTGACCGCGCCGCTGTGCGCTTGGTAGGTGGCCGTCACGTTTCCGAAATCATCGAATTCACGAGTGACTTGATTCACGATCGATCCGCTACCGATCGCTGCTGTATTATAGCAGGTCACTGCCGAGACATTGCCGCGAACATCATAGCTCTGCTCGACTCTTCGGATTGCTCCGTCGACGCCTGCCCCAAGCGTGGTCACGCAGTCTTGCGTCTGCCGCCCCAGGGCATCGTAATCAAATTGCCTGGTTGAGCCGTTTTGGTCGGTTAGGCTGGTCCGCTGCGATTGGCGGTTGTAAGTGTAAGAAACTTGGTCGGTTGGTCCCGTGGAATCGGGATAGATCTCCTCTTTCAGGAGCATTGAGGATGCGATGTCGCTCTCGCTGAGTGTCGAGCCATAGACGTACTGCGTCACCTGGTTGCCGGTTGATGTGTTAATAGCTGTGAGCGTTTTGAGTTGCCCATCGGCTGTGTAGGTGAACTGAGTCGTCTGATTTAGGTCGTCCGAGTCGGCACAGCCACCGCCGCTGCTGGAACTGGATGACGGCACCGTGGCGACGTAGTTATCGATCGTCTCGGTCAGGCGTCCGGCGGCATCGTAGCTGGTTCGCAGCACTTTGCCTGCTGGGTCGATTGAATCACGCAGTTCTCCGGCATGGTTGTAAATTTGGCGTGAGACGAGTGTGGTGTCACTACTGGCCGGAATCGTGGCAGAGCGAGTCAAGCTTGCACCGCCGTTGGTTCCATATTCCGCCGTCGCGACCAATCGATCGAGTGCGTCAGGATAGTTTGCCGAATACTGAATCCGGGCATTGGGGGTGACGGTCGGGGAGCCAAGGGCTCCGGTCTGAGCGGCCGGTGCATTGTGGTAACGTTGGCGGGTGTCCGACTGGATACTATTTCCGGCGTCATCGTAGGTGGTTTCGGATTGTGTGAGGATTACATCTCCGGTCACCGAGGCCGCGTCGGCATAGGTGGTGTCATCTCCGAAGCCAACGTACGAGATGACGACTCGCCCGAGACTATCGTAGGACTGTTTGGTGAATTTCTTCGCGCCACCCGGCAAAGATTTGATCGGATTGCCAGCGGCATCGAACCAGTAGTTGCTGGTAATGGGGTTGCCAACGGTACCTGTGCTTGGGTCGACCCCGTAACGGATGGATTCGTAAATCCGCCCTAGATTGTCATATTTGGTTTCACTGCGTGCTACTAAGTTTCCGGCTGCCGAGGCATCAAATCGCTCCGACATGACGACTCGGTTGAGGTTGTCGTAGGTGACGCGTTGAAATGCATCAAGTTCTCCATCGGTATCTACTCGTCGGTTTCGCCAGTCATACGTAAATGACGTGATCCGCGAGCTTGTGTTATCAACGTAAGACGTTTGGCTCGTAAGGTTATTGTCTCCTTGGTCGGCGCCGCTGTC
This sequence comes from Novipirellula rosea, assembly GCF_039541335.1. Lineage (NCBI taxonomy): Bacteria > Pseudomonadati > Planctomycetota > Planctomycetia > Pirellulales > Pirellulaceae > Novipirellula > Novipirellula rosea. The sequence continues at coordinate 1,496 of NZ_BAABGA010000012.1, forward strand.
GAACTGGAACGCACGGCTTTGCACCACGTTGTAAAAGAGAAATACGAGTTTATGGCTCGGATCCTCCTTGATCATCACGCAAACCCTGATGCAACCGATGATCAAGGCAACACGCCACTCCATATCGCCGCGTCGAAAGGCTACATGCCCGTGATCCGCCTGCTTCTGACTAACCACGCAACCGCAACCATCAGCAACAATCAGCTCTACACGCCAATTCACAACGCCGCCGCCGAAGGTCACACCATAGCTGTCAGGACAATGCTCGACCACGAGCAGTCGATGAAGACGTTCATTCACCGGTGCATTTTGCAAGGACCAGTAACACGTGGTGCATCAAGACGAATGATGACCTTTCACTGTCTTTTCCGTTGCAACCACAGATTCCGTAACGGGAAATTCTTAGTTGGCGCTCATAGAGTCCCACCAGTACTTTGTTAGACGCGGATCATGCTGCCACGATATTCTGTACAGCGAGACAATTATATTTCTGCCCGACTTTTTGAAGAAATATGAAGGTGCCTGTCAAACTAGAAAACGAACCGCCCCTAACGTTTTCAAATCAGTGAGTTCTGGCCTCGCTTCTCTGAACATTCAGTGCTTGTATGGATTTAGCCAGACGGCCAAATGTACATGGAAAAAGCACGACGGCAGGCCCGCTTGTCAGACTTTTTTGTAACTCGGGCACCGTCAATAACACGCATTCATTTCGCTCCCTGGCTTGAATGAGCGTGTTTATTCGTTCGGGTGATGCATCGAGACCGTTAACCAAGGTAACAGTCGGGTCACTCCGACCGCTAGGTCCTGCGACCACCCCCAATGAGGGCAGCATCTCCCGGATAAAATCGATGTCGGCTCCTCCGGCGCAGCGGTAATTGAATGCTATCTCTTTTGTGCCACGGACCTGGGGCGACGACTTTTCTCCTAATCCCGCCAACGCTTCGGCAAGTCCATCGCGAGTTCGATTGACAATTTCCCGTAGCGAAGTGCTGCAGTGATGTCGAAATACGCTTGATGGTGGGATCTCTACAAGGTCCCATGGTTCCCATTTCCCTACGGCAAGCCAGCCAATTAATACAGCGATTTTCACTAATTCAGCATTGTCTCGATCGACGCGGTTTAACGAAACCAACTCGCTATAATTCGAATCGAGATGCTCCAAGGGACCAATGATATCCTGCGGGATATTCCAAGTTGACAATAGTCTCGCAAGCATTGCCGACTGACTCTCAGAAAACGCCTGTCGTTCCAGTTCTGTCAATGCGTCCCCGGTCTGGTTGGCGAGCTCGATTAAAGCGACCATCTCTTCTGGAAACTTTTTAGCAAGCATCATTCGGCCAAGAAGATGCATCGCTGAACTTAGCGAGATTCCAGCACGCGTGCTCATACCCACTCTCTGAGACATCAAAAGTTTTGCAGCGACTCGAGCCGCAAGACTGCGTTTCCAAGCAAGCTTTACATCCAAGAAAGGTATGCCCATTACACGCAATGCATCGCATGCATCTAACGCTAGCGCTAACTCCCCTATCGAGCGTCGCCCCACTCGAACAATAATGTCTTCTAGATTTAAAATTTTGCTGGCTGTACGATTGTAAAGACTGCTGTTCCCTAATCGCAGAAGCGCAGCTGTAAGTGCCGGTTCTTGCTCAATTGCTGCAGCAATATCTTCAGCTTCGGAGTCTTCCTCACAGGCGACCCGACACGCTTCCAGAGCGAAATGCGAAAAGGGTAGAAATTCAATTTCCGTAGATTGCAGGGATTTCACAGCTGAAGATTTGTCTAATCGCGGAACGCTTGTGGTCGACTCATTCACACCAGCAATTCCGACTATTTCCTTCGTTCTGCCAGCGTTAGCGTCTAAAGTCGGATCCGCTTTCCGCTCAAGATCATCGCTTGACTCAAGGGCCTTCCCCGACAGTTCCAACCGATGATGATTGACACGTTTTTCAACCAAGACTTTCATTTTTGCTGCGAAGGCAGCGTAGTCGGTAGGTTTAAAAACAATGTCATCGACACCTCGATTCACCAAGTCCTTTGTGATTGCGGGCACTACAACCGAGGTATGCACAGCGATGAATGGCCGTTTAGAAAGCCCAAGCATTTCAACCACGAGAGCGTGACCGTTTTTGTGCGGCATGATTAGGTCCGTCACGACGAGGTCGTACCTTCGATCCTCAAGCAGTTGCAACGCTTCTTCCCCGTCACTAGCAGAATGGCAAACAAAGCCCTCCTGTTGTAACGCGAAGACCATCATTTTCCTAGCAATTGAATCGTCGTCGACAACAACTGCACGACATTGCATCTGTGTGCCACCCATTTCAATACCCACTTTATTTTGATGTCATTACGTCGAGTTCGCCGGAAGTGCGATTGAGTTCGCCGGATCTCCAATAGCCTTAGTGCCTAACGAACTGCATCGCTCTGCTGGCGATTCCGCGAACCGTGACTTAATCGCCAGGAATTCGCGGTCGGACTCCAAGAATGCGTCAACAACCTCTGGATCAAAATGATACCCCGAGCCCTCGATAATGAGAGACCTCGCTACTTCGTGCGAAGACGCTTCTTTGTAAACACGTTTTGATGTTACCGCATCATACACATCCGCGACCGCCACGATCCGTCCCGACAGCGGTATCTTTTGACCAGAAAGGGCATATGGATATCCAGTGCCATCGAACTTCTCGTGATGTGAGACGGCAATATCCCTTGCCATTTGCAAAAAACGTGCGTTGGGGTACGCATCCAATGCCGCCTGGAGGGTTTTCTCTCCTTCAATCGTATGCTGCTTCATAATCTCAAATTCTGCAGCGGTAAGTTTGCCTGGTTTCAACAATATGCTGTCGGGAATCGCAACTTTCCCGATGTCGTGCAGTGGGCTCGTGTCGTAGATAAGGTCAATGAATAACTGATCTAGCTCTTGTCGCCGAGGTTGCCTTTCGCGCATCCGAGTGGCAAGAACTTTTGCAAAATTACGAACTCGCTCTAGATGTTCTCCTGTATCAGGGTCACGAGATTCTGCAAGCTTGGCCAACATGAAGATCGCCATGTCACGCGTTTCCAGACCGATGATCCTTCGCCCAGTGTTTACTCGCATCAACAGTTCGGCTGAATTAAAGGGCTTAGATATGTAATCGTCCGCCCCGGATGCCAAACCTTTAATCTTATCATTCGGCTGATCTAACTTGGTCAACATGATGAAATAGATATAGCCTCGTGTATTCCTTGCACGTAGCGCACGACACAGCTCAATGCCATCCATTCCTGGCATGTCACGATCCGAAATCACCAATTGACAATCCCCGTTCGTGTCAATGGATTGAATCGCTTCGCACCCATCATTTGCAGTGACAACTTCGTATCCTGCACTAGCAAGAACGTGAGCTACAACCTCCCTCGAGATCGCATCATCTTCGACTACTAGAACTTTCATTACAATCTCCTACAGTGAGTATAGCTCAGCTTAGATTGCTACGGAGCCAAAACCTGGTGCAAAAAGGCGCAACTAAACTCTTTTTCCGCAAGGCTCTCTTTATTCATTTTACGCGAAGTTTCCTGGTCACCCCAAGTGCTTTTAAAATACAGAAGACATGGAACTGCAACGCCAAGTGATCGACAATCGACGTTTACTGTTAGGAGGGCCTCGCCCAGCTATTTCTCTCGCTCAATTATTTGCCCCGTCAGATGCAGATCACAGGTGATCTCACACTGGACTCTTGGCTGATTTGGTACGTTACCGTGCCTATCTCTCGAGGGACATCTTTAGCAACGCCTTGTTGGTGATTGAGTGAGCTAGCAAATTTTGTCGACATTTAAATAGGGAGTTGCGTGCATCTTTTCTGCGTTATTTCCAAAAGCAATAAGACGAGGTTGCTAGCAATAAAACGCACCGCTTTGGCGATTGCCCGCCCGATCGGTAAGCAAAGTTGCGATAGCGCACGCTTGGCTGCCACGGCGGCCCCCATTCAAACAGCCATCTCCAACACCCGATCTTGACTTAGACGGCGAGAAAAAGCAATGTTCCCACTGAACTGTCGCCGTCAAAGACGACTTTTCTCGCAAGGTGGCTGCAGCAAACTATCGCGTTGATCACCGATAAAGATTTTCAAGGTAGACGATGTTGCGCACTACTGCCTGAACTTCGGTTGGCATCATACCATCACCCGCTCGCGAAAATCCCGGGCGAATTCCAAACACCTTGCCATTTCCTGCTGCAAATTCGCGACAAGGGACGCAATAGTATCTTGAGTTTCAAATTCTCCAGCTTCTTCGATTGCCGCAGCTACGGCTCGCAGAGGCTCTGCAGCCATTATGGCTGCCGCCCCCTTCAAGCCGTGAGCGGCCCGGACCACCTCTTGATGGTCGCCTGAGTTGGCTAATTCAGCAATTTCTCGAACCGATTGTTCTCCAGTGAGCTCTAACTCGGAAAGAAGAGACGCAGCGAAATGTAGATTTCCACTACACCGGGCCAGTAAGGCCTTTTGGTCGATGGCTACCTCAGTGGGACCGCCTGCAGCTGATGATAAAGTAATTGAACTCATCGGTAGCTCTCTCCTGCTCACCGTGTAAAACAGATTCATCGTGTTCTCAACGATAGGCTTCCTTTTCCGGACAATCCGGAAACCCTAGATGGATCGGGAGCATTTGTTATGATGATGTGCCTGTTGTGCGGCTTATGCCTGTTTGCACACGCATGTTTGCAGTAAGAAACTAAAATAAATCGCAAATCGAAGCAGGAGGAATGTCACCAGTCGGGTTCAAGGTGGACCGCCAGGAGCCACCAAAACTTTCGACTTAGTCGGAGTCGAATAGAATCCTCAAACCAGCAATATGATTCTTGTCGAGACTGGATGGCAACTTAACGGATGCTGGGATTCAACCTCATGCGCTGGAAATGGAAGCCCATCGCAAATGCCTTTTGTCTGAATTGGCATTACGATTGCTGGCTAATATTTGCGACTGTGTTGATCGGTGATCCACAGAGCTCGAATTGTGAGCCCACGCTGTTTCGAGTTTCCCCAACTTCGCAAAGTGAATACCGGAAAGTACCCGTTGACTTCAATGTTCGCCAAGTCGACAACTCATGCCTGTATCCGTGCTGGCGTCAATGCGCTCGACTGCCACGCGGAAAGCGGCTTGAGAGACGGACGCGAAGGCTTCGGGGCAGTCGTCATCTTCACGAATCCACATCAACCCACTCACGGTGGCGATACTACGAATACGAGTTCACGAACAGCCTAGCTTTTTTTGCGGGTGGGGAGCAACCTCAACGCTGAAGATCTAATCCTGCGACTATGACTTCGCTGCTATTGAGAAAGAGCTGGCTCAAACCAGACCGCACAATGATTTACTCAACAAGAATAGAAGCATGCCTTCCAAGAAAAAGCCGTTCACTCCCGATTTAACGGCAATACTCGACGCGGCGGGCGCAATGATGATTGCCTGCGATCTCGACGGCACTGTACGCATGTTTAATGCGGCGGCCGAACGACAACTGGGGTGGAACGCCGGGGAGGTTGTCGGACGACATACTCCGGAACTTTGGCACGACCACGACGAGATCGTACGGCGCGCGGCGGAACTATCACAGGAATTGGGCCAAGAAATCTCGGCTGATTTTCAGGTGTTCTCAAGGAAGGTGATGAGCCACAACGAGGAGCCGCGAGAGTGGACATTCATTCGCAAAGACGGCACCCGTTTTCCAGTTCAGCTTGTTGTTTCAACGATTCGTGACACATCGGACGCGGTCACCGGCTTTCTAGGAACAGCGCAGGACATAAGTCACCGAGTACAGGCCGAAAGTGAACGTGACCAACTGTTTAAGCTGTCGGTCGATCTTCTATGCGTCGCCAGCATCGACGGCTACTTCAAACGTGTCAATCCTGCGTTCAGTCGTATCCTTGGCTGGAGCGAAAAGGAGTTGCTCAGCCGTCGCTTTCTCGATTTTGTTCATCCTGAGGATCGGAAGACCACCGAACAGGTCGTTAACAGACAGATAGACGGTGAGTCGGTTGTAGCATTCGACAATCGCTATCAATGCAAAGATGGTTCGTGGCGGATTCTCTCGTGGACCAGTTCGCCGCAGCATGATGGATTAATGTTTGCCTCGGCGAGAGACGTTACGCAACTACGGCGAGCAGAAGAAAAACTGCAGCAACTCAATGACGATTTGGAACGCCGGATTACTGAGAGGACCAAGGAATTGGCCAAAGAGCAACGGTGGCTGCGCAGCGGCCACTTAGTTCTCGAATCGATCGCCTCCGAATCGACATTCTCGGATACGGCTGAACTGATCGCGAGATTTGTCACTGAGGAAGTTGCGGTGACTTATTTCGGGATACTGTTGTACGACGCCACGAGCGACAGTTTTGAATTCGGCTCGCAACGCAATTTGCCAGACGACTTCGATCAGACGCTCAATGTTCCTCGTCGTGGCAAGCAGGTCGACTGGATTCGGCAGGCCGTCCAATTAGGACGACGGGTCGTCATCAACGACTTGGACACAGCGGAATCGGCTGTGGAGCGACGCCTGCACGCCAGCGGTCGCGAATGGAAATCAGGTTGGGCCGAACCTATCGTTGGTAGCGATGGCAAGGTGCAGGGGGTCTTCGTGGCATTGCGAGAACAGGTCGGTTCACCTGATGAGAACGAATTGAAATGCGTTGAATGCGCCTGTGGACTTGCAAGGATCGCGATCTCGCGGGATCAGGCCCGCACTGAGCTGAAAGCGAGCGAGAGACGATATCGGACGCTGTTGGAACACGTTCCAGCGCCGCTATTTGTCTATGACCGCGAGTCACTTGAGTATCTAGCTGCCAGCGACCGGAGCGTTTGCGAGTATGGATACAGCCGCGAGGAATTGATGCAGATGACGATCTTGGACATTCGTCCCGAGGAGGATGTGCCAGAGTTGCGAAAAATGCTCGACGAATCAGGTGCGGCATTCGAACATCGTGGCTTGTGGCGGCATCGGAAGAAAGATGGCAGCCTTATCGACGTCGAAATTATGACGCATGGGCTGGACTTGGAGGGACGCAGCGCCTGTATTGTCCTGGCGACAGATGTCACCGAAAAGCTTCGCATCCAGAACTCGCTTCGCCGTAGCGAATCTCTCAACCAAGCATTATTGCAATCGTCCCTCGATAGCATTGTTGCCATGAATGCTGCTGGGGAGATTGTCGAATTCAACCGTGCCGCAGAGCAGACATTCGGTTACTCGCGGGCGCAGGCCCTGGGACGCTCGGTGGAGGAACTGATGATTCCTAACGACCTCCGTGCAGAACATAAACGCGGACTGGCTCATTATCTGGCTACTGGCGAAGAACGCATCGTTGGCCGGCGCGTTCGAACGACTGCCCAGCGATCCAATGGAGAAACATTTCCAATTGAATTAACCGTGGTTCCGGCGGAAATAGACGGAGAACAACTGTTTGCTGCTTACCTCCGCGATTTGACCCTGACTTTGCGTTCCGAGCAGGAATTGCACCGAACGACTGAATTGCTGCAGGCCATCGCTGATGGAACGACGGATGCGATCTTTGTCAAGGATCTGCAGGGACGGTATTTACTGTTTAACAAAGCCGCTACCGAACTCACCGGACGCATCAGTGATGAAGTACTAGGGAAGAATGATGTTTTTTTGTTCGGCGAAGAACACGGTTGGGTTGCGATGGAGAACGACCGCATGGTGATGCAGTCCAATCAACCACATACGATCGAAGAGAAATTAACTGCAGGAGGCGTTACTCGCAGTTACCTGGCGATGAAGGCGCCTCTTCGGGATCCGAACGGCAGCGTTATTGGAGTGATTGGTGTCTCTCGCGACATTACGGAACGCAAACTTATCGAATCGTCTCTGCAAGAAAGCGAAGAGCGGTATCGCTCCATCGTCGAACAATCTCCGGACATGATATTTATTAACCGCGACAATCGTGTCTCATTCATCAATCAGGCTGGCGTCGATTTGCTCGGGGCGTCATCGGACGAGGAAATCATCGGACGTTCTCCGACAGAATTTTTTCACCCGGACGACCAGCAGTATGTCCGCCAACAAGTCGCACAGTTGCTATCGGAGCCGGGGAGCGTGCCGGTTATTGGAGCCAGGATCCTCGCGTTGGACGGACGCGTCATCGACGTGGATGTGCAGGGGGCGTCCTACTACAGCCGCGCGAAGCTGGAGATTCAGGTCGTGTGCCGTGATGTTTCCGAGCGGAAGCGGAGCGAGCGGGAACTACAACGACATATTCGGCACACGGAATTCAGTGCAGCCAAGGGGATTGCCCTTTCCCAGGCGACAACGCTGCCAGAGATGTTGAAAGCCTGTACCGAGGCGATGGTGAAATGTCTCAACGCATCGAGTGCGCAGATTTGGACATTGAACGAGTCGGAAGGTTTGCTGGAACTGCAAGCGAGTGCAGGTACCAACACGCGTTTGGGTGTAGCATCCGCCCGCGTGCCGCTCGGTCGCCACAAAGTCGGCAGGATTGCGGTGGAGAAGGCTCCGTACCTAACGACTTTGGTGCCAGATTACCCAGGTGCAAGCGATCAATTTGACAGCGTTCCGGATTCGATAGCTTCTCAAGGATTGGATGCATTCGCCGGATACCCGCTCATGGTCGAAGATCGCTGTGTCGGTGTCATCGCAATGGAGTCTGACGAGAACTTAGAGCAGGAAACCCTGGATTGCCTTGCTAGGGCTGCCGACTCAATTGCGCAAGGCATTGCTCGCAAGCAGTCCGAAGCCATGCTTGCTGATTTAAACTTGACCCTAGAGCATCGCGTTCGAGATAGGTCTCTGGAACTGAAGCAGAGCGAACGGTTTAACCAGGTCACGCTAGACTCGCTTTCGGCTCATATCGCGGTGGTCAACTGCGATGGGAACATCGTCACTACGAACGCCGCTTGGCGGAAGTTCGCCGAGGAAAATCAGGCCTCCCCCCAGTCCGTCAGCAAAGACGTCAACTATTTGGATGTGTGTGGTGTCGCAGCAAAAAGAGGCGATAGCGACGCCAGTTCCGTCGCCAAAGCGTTGCGTGAAATATTGGCAGGCAAACGCTCTTCATGGGATCAGGAGTATGCATGTCATACGCCTGATAGGCGACTCTGGTTTATCTGCCGAATGAAACTCGTTTACATCAACGAGCAACCGCACGCTGTGATCGCCCATGAGAACGTCACCAAAATTAAGGAGGCACAAGTTGAAATGCATGAAGCCAAAGAGAAGGCGGTGCAGGCGAGTCTCGCCAAGAGTGAATTCCTGGCCGCGATGAGCCATGAACTAAGGACGCCCCTCAACGGTATTCTAGGAATGAATACCTTGCTGCTTAAAACGGATCTCAATGACCGTCAGCGCCGGTTTGTCGAGGCCTGCGCATCAAGCGGCAAGTTACTGGCGGAACTCATCAACGACGTGCTGGACCTTTCAAAAATCGAAGCTGGCAAACTGGAACTTGATTCGCGAGAGTGCGAACTCGAACGGGTGGTCTACGGCGTGATTGAACTCTTCTCAAGTTCAGCTCAGGAAAATGAGCTCAGCCTCTCTTGTCAGCTCTCGCAAGCAGCCTGCGTCACGGCCCGCATTGACGACAATCGCCTACGACAGATCCTTGTCAATCTAATAGGTAATGCGATTAAGTTTACCTCGTCCGGTAGTGTTTCAATCGCTGGCGATCGAATCAAACATTCATCTGGTCAATCGCGTTTGCGGATCGAGATCACCGATACAGGAATAGGCATCCCACCAGAGCGAATGAATCGCCTGTTCAAGCCTTTCTCGCAGGTTGATAGCTCAACCACGCGGAATTTCGGAGGAACCGGGCTGGGGCTTTCGATATGCCGGCAACTCGTCGCATTGATGGGTGGCGAAATTGGCGTTGAAAGCCAAGTTGGCATAGGGTCGACATTCTGGTTTGAGATTCCTCTGGAGGTGATCTCACAGCCTGAGATACAGAGCGCAAGACGGCAGTCCCTAGCAGGGACGCAGATATTGGTCGTCGACGGCATTGGCAGCCTCGCCCAGATTATCGAGTGCGTAACGAACTGGGGCTGCCATTACGTACATGTGAACACTTTCCAGGAATCACTTCAGATCCTCCAGAGTTTGACGGTCGAACGCACGGCCAGCGTTGTCGTGTTCAGCAGCTTTCAAGCGATAAAAGATGAACCTGATGCATCGCAAACGCTAATAGATCTCTGTTCCGGGCGATTGGTTGCACTCTTAACGCCAGATGAAGAAATGTCCGCGCAACGTATGCTGTCCCGCAGCGTGGACGCAACGCTTCAGGAACCCGTGCGTCCCAGCGATTTGTTTGATGTGATCACGTCGCTGCTGTTTCCGTCCGATGCCGACGAAGGGACAGAACGCGAGCCATCGCATTTGGTGTCGTCGGCACTGATGCCCGCAAAACTGACGGGCCATCTGCTGGTGGCGGAAGACAACAGGATCAACCAGTTGTATGTGGTGGAGTTGCTGAAAATGCTGGGCTGTACCTGCGATATCGTCGCCAATGGGGAAGAGGTATTATCGATACTGGAGCACGGGCCTTATGATCTGGTGTTAATGGATTGCCAAATGCCTGAGATGGACGGATTTACCGCCACGCAAGAAATTCGCCGTCGCGAGGCAAACGCAAACTTACCGAAACACATACCGATCGTGGCTGTCACGGCCAATGCCCTTACGGGTGATCGCGAACGTTGCCTGGAAGCCGGCATGGACGACTACGTGCAGAAACCGATCGATGGCGATCAGTTACGAATGACCCTTAGCAAGTTCCTCAGTCCCGCGATTTCGTCATCGCCTTTGCTCGACGAAGTCCCCTAGCGGCACCCAATGGCTTGCAAATCCATCTCATTCAACCGTGGTCAAAATTGCCATCGATGACGTCATTGACGGTAATGCCACAGGGCCTCGCGACCGACAATTTTGGCAAAGCTGAAAAACGACTTAATTTATGAATTTCGGGACTCCGCCCGAGGATGTTCAACAGTACGACGGTGGAACGGTTTGCGAAAAAGATCCTTCGGAATTCGATGAACAGAAGGCACTGACAGCGTTATCTGGATTAAAAATCAAAAATCACTTCGGCGGATCACACAAACTTAGCGGCAAGCAAACTGAATTACGCGTCGACGTGCTGCTTGTCGATGGTAATCTCCACACATGTAACCAATCATCCATAAGGATTTTTGAATGCATTTGGGAACCTCAAGCAATCTAATGCGTCGGATTGTAATCTTACAGAAAACGTCCCATCAATAGCCGCTTACCCGCGATTGCAAGGATGCCAATGCAACACGATATCTTCAGTTTCCCTGATCAGCCCTGCCGCGAAAAGCTGGAAACTGCTCGGATGTTGATCCGAAACGCAAGAAATGAAGATGAGCGATCGCATCAGGAACATCTTCGTCAACGGGTGCAAGAATCACTCGGTGAGCATGCAAATAAGTCGCAAGTTACTCGTTTAATTCTTCGTCCGCTTTCTGGGCACGAAGACGACTTGGGCAAAGAGAACGGTCTAGAGATCATTATCGGGGCGATTCTTTCAATTTGTGGAAATCATGCAGAAGTGGCACGCCATGGAGACCGTTGGTTAGTTTATACGAGCCTTGGTAACAATTACATCCTGCGAAGGTGTGCCGTCACTTGGCTCTCCCAGATGTCCGTAAAACATAAATGGAGCTTGATAGCAGATGCCGATGACGCGAGGTAAATTCTCGCGTGGCACGCTGATTAAGTTGGACAGAGTTGCAAGCCCAGAAGGGCACCAAAGGCAGACTAGCAATAATGGACGAATACTTTAACGTCGATGTCGGCGAAGAATTCCATTACGAGGCACAACATTACCGCAAGTTGGACGAACGCAGGTCAGCTTTGCTAGCCGGCGATAAAGCCCAGGGAAAAGTGATTCACTTCTATCCCGAAGATGAGGTTTTACGACGGGCAGGGGCGGATACTGCAGTAAAGCCGCCACCGCTCAAAGGACCGCTACCGGCACGTTCTGACATGCGAAACATCCTTTTCTTAGTAATGATTTTCGGTTTGGCAGTTCTGCTCGTTGGCTTCTTGCTTTTGACAATTGCGTCGCTGATTGGGGCACGGTGACCCTCTGGTGAACCATGGACGTAAATGGTTATCGAAACGATCGTACCGAACAGGCTAGTAGTAGTGCGGTCATTTGCCTTCTCGAAGTCTAAGTGGTACCTCGACCAGGCATAGCTACGTTTCTGGGAATAGCTGTTTTGACGGTCAGTGCCGCGAGAAGGTAAGAGTGCGATCTGAGCAGTGACCTCTTTTTCAACGGCCGCAATGTCTCGAAGATCGGTTGAAAGCAACTCCCGTTGCGTTGCCATGTTTGGAAGTAAACGGCGAAGTTTGGGATGCTGTCGCCAACCTCCACGATACCCGCAAAAGTGTCGTGCAAAAACCTCCTATTTTTCGATGCGACCCGTGCACGGTATTGTGCACGGAATGGGTGCAAAACGGTGCCATACCGTGCATTTCCTGGAATTGAAAAGCGTCTAAAACACAGTAAATACCGCACTTTTGGAGCGTCTATCCGGCATTGACATCGTGGAGGTCACAGATTCGAGTTCTGTATTGCCCACTCTCAAAAAGGCCGCAAAACACTAGTGTTTTGTGGCCTTTTTTCGTTGGTAATGCGCGTCGGACGTCGGCTCCCTCTACGACAAGGTCTGGCCCGGTCGGGAGGTGTCCGTCACGAGTATTTCCGCCAGGCTCGCCGCTCCGACCGGGGCTTGTCGCTGCGGAAGCGGGGTGGATAACCTCGGCGTCGGATCGCGGTCACCATCGATTTGCTACCACACTTCCTATGTTCTTTACAAGCATCTCTTTGCATCTGAATGACTTCAGCGAACCGATTGTTGGATCAATCGCTTGACGGAACGGTCAAGTTACGGCGGGACAATGGCTTGGCGGTCAATATTTGGGGAAGATGGCAGGGGTCGGGAAACGTTCTTCGGTGCTGGAGGATCCGATGTTGAGGTATTCCTCGCGAGGCACGTTGACCTGGGGCCAGTCAGCCGGACGCACTCGCACGACTCGGCCTGGGCGGATGCCTTCGATGATCAGGTCGGTCTCAAATTGGATTTGGATGCCGCTGCTGCCCAGCGGCGGCTGTCCATCCATGCGGACCACGTCCAGGATCGGTCCCTTGCAGGCCATGTGGGCGGGCCCGTAGGCACCGTGGGTATGTTTCAAAGTGTTCTCGACCGCATTCATCAGAGCGTGTTCGCCAGCCTTGAAATCGGCGTACAGGGATTCGTCCATGCCGCCGAACAGCGTCGCGGTGACTTTGGCGCTGCCGAACGTGCCGTATTCCACCGCGTCGACCCAGGCGGGCATCCAGCGGCTGCGGATGAAGGCCTTGTGCGTCTCGGTCTGGTTGCGAGCGGCACGCTTGATCGCGGTTTCATCGAGCCAGATGTCAGAGATATGAAACCGAGCGAACACGCCGCCGGGCGTCGGTTTCCAGCTGATCCCCAAAAGCACTTGCTCGTCGTCAAGGCTCTTCTTTCCGCTGGCAGGCCAACTGCCCTCGGCGACCAGCTCCTCGACTTCCAGCCGTTCGCGTCCGCGCCAGAGACGAGTGGCGGCATCGAAGGACATTGTTTCCGCAGCGGCCTCCGTTTCACCGCCATCGTGCGGTTCGCAGCGAGCCACGATCGTCCCTTGGTTGTTCTGAATGTCGATTTCTTGCAGCTTCCAGACTCTGCCTTCCCGCTGGCAGTGGCTGGGTTCGTCTTCCAGCAAAAGGACATGGTTTTCGGCGGGAAAGATGCCGGCGCCGCGATTGTGGTTCGCGTCTTTGGTCTTGTTGTCGACCGGCAATACCGGCACGGGGGAAAGCTTGGGGTCAGGCGGCAGAAAGGCTCGGACGTGCAGCACGGTGCCGAGCGGGATGTCGCGCAGGTCCGCCGGCGCCCCGTGGTAGCGGACCATGCCGTAGGGCAGCATGGCGAAGGGGTGCGGATCGTTGCGGTAAAACATCCCCGATCCTTCGACGCGAATGCTGCCGCGACGGTTGGCGTGATCGACGAACACCAACTCGCCCCGGTAGGAATGCGCCTTTTCGATCGGTGGAAACTTCCCGGGCTGGGGGCGGAACGGTTCTTCCTCGGCCGCCGCAAACGGCGCAAGCAGGAACGCGGCAAGGCAGATCATGACGATCATCTGGAAGCATCGGAGCTGATTCATAGTTCGATCACCTTGTTGCTGTCGCCAAACTGGTCGGTCTCGACTCCCATCCGTTGGGCCATCATCAGCAGCAGATTGCTCATGTGGGCGTCCGGGTTCGCGGGACGGCTGCAAAGACTGTAGTGCTTGCCGGGCTGGTCCAGTTCGTAGCCACCAAAGTGCCCTTGATTGAAGTCCAGGTGGCTGCCGTGCCGAAGTCCCAGATCCGAGCCACCGGCTAGCACCAGCGGCAGGTTGGCGTTGCCGTGGCTGTGGCCGTACGACATGCCGCTGCCAAACAGCGACATCGTCGTTCCCAGCAGCGGCTGGCCGTTCAGGTCTTTGGTTTCCTCAAGCCGCGAAAGGAAGTAGCCGTACTGCTCGATGGCGAAGGTGTCGTAGTTGGTCAGCTTTTCCATATAGCCTTCATCCCCGCCGTGATGACTGAGTTGGTGGCGGGATTCGGTGATGCCGATTTCCGGAATGGCGATCGCTTGGCCTTCGCCCCCCAGGCTGAACGTGGCGACGCGGGTGACGTCGGTCTGGAAGGCCAACACCATCAGGTCATAGACGGTCCGAAAATAGTCGCCCGCTTGGGTCTGAGGTATGTCGCGGTTGGTACGCTTGCGATCGCTTTCGGAGATCTCCGGCAGCGGTGTGTCGAGCCAGGCGTCGGCCCGCCGCGTGCGGATCTCTGCCTCGCGTACCGAACTCAGGTATTGGTCCAGGCGTCCCCGATCGGCAGTGCCCATTTTCTGTTCCAGCCGGCGGACTTCGGCCAAGTTATCATCCAGCACGCTGGCCTTGCGCCGCAGGGCTCTCCGCTGCACTGCCGTGCCGCCTTTGGGCTCCTCGAACAGCGAGGCAAAGATTTCGCTGCAGCGACGCATTGCGGGCAACTGCACGCCGTCGGCCGTCCAGGCCAGCGAGCCTTGGGTGATGGCGATTTCCATCGACGGATAGCGGGTATGTTCCGCCGTAACGGCCGCCATCTGCTGGTCCACCGAAATCGTATTGCGGTCGGTAGGGCCAAGTTTTCCGCCGGTCAACCAAACCGAAATGCAGTTGTGGTGGTGGCTAATGGCTCCCGGATGATGCAGCCCGCTGATCGGCGTGATCACTTCGCGGTGTTTTTCCAAAGGCTTGAGCGATCGAGAGAACTCGTAATCGAGGCCGGAGGTGGTGATCTGATAATTGAGTGAATGGACGCCGTTGGCTAAGTAGATAAAGGCGCTGCGTCGTGGCATCGCCGCGGGCTCGGCCGCGTTCAGCGGAGTCATGCACTCCAGCATGGGCAACGAGATGCATGTCCCCAGGGCCCGCAGTGCGTGTCGGCGATCGAGCAGCCAGGATTGGGAGAGGAAGTTTCCCATGGTTCAGCCTTTTGTAACGAAGGAGGGGCGTGTGCGGTTGGCGGGCAGCGGCGGCGTTTGCCGGGCCGCCGCTGGGTTAACGGGTTCGGATCAATTCCGACAAAGCCACCGCTCGCACGATGTCTCGGACACCGTATTGGCTGGCTTTCGCTTCATCGACAATCGCTTCAACGGCGTCCTGATCATCCACGGTCAGCACCCGGCGGAGAGCGTAAGTACACAAGTGCTCGATAAAGGCCCGCGCGATTCGTTCGCGGTCCTCCAACAGCAACTGCTTGAACTGGGCGACATCGCCGAACGGTCGGCCATCGGGCAGCACACCGGAAGCGTCCACCAGCGGATCTTCGCCGACGCCCGTGGGCACGTGCTCGCGGGCCCGCCACTGACCGATCGCATCGAACTGGTCAAAGGCTAGGCCCAAGGGATCGATGTTGCGGTGGCAGGCGGCGCAACTGGCATTGCTGGCGTGGACTTCGATTCGTTGCCGGATCGTGATTTTGTTGCCTTGGGGTGGAATCGGCTCGATCGGGTCGACGTTGGCCGGAGGCGGCGGCGGAGTCTTGTTGAAGAGGGCTTCACTGAGCCAAACACCACGATGCACCGGACGATGCCGGGTGCCATCGGAGGTCAACCCAAGCACCGCGCCCATCGTCAACAGACCGCCGCGGTGATCGTCGGGGTTCAGCGAGACGCGTTGGAAGCCATCCCGTTTCGGCTCGGGCAAACCGTAGAAGTCGCACAGCCGAGCGTTGGCCATCGTCCAGTCCGAATCGACAAAACTGTCGATCGGCAGATTGTTCACCAGCGTCTCACGGAAATACTCCACCGGCTCGGCTCGCATGCTGGCTTCGAGCCAGTCGTCGTATTTGGGGTACAGTTTTTTGTCCGGCGGGAACATCCCCACACGATGCAGCTGCAGCCACTGCCGAGAGAAATCGTCGATAAAGCGGTTGATACGCCCGTCCGACAGCATCCGATCCACTTCGTTGCTCAGCACCTCACCGCTCAGCTTGCCGCTTTTGGCGGCGGCGAACAGGTTTTGGTCGGGCATCGAGCTCCAGAAAAAATACGACAGCCGCGAGGCGAGTTCCCAGTCGTTCAGTCGGGGCCGTGGCGTCGGATCGCCTTCGACAAGATAGATGAAGTTTCGCGAGGTCAGCACACCTTGCAGGGCGATCCGATAGGCGTCGGTCATCGATTCGCCAGCCTCGCGTTCACCGAGGTAGGACTGCATGTAGTTGTCCAGTTCGTCCGGCTGCACCGCTCGCCGCCAAGCACGCTCGGCAAACCGCTGCAGATACTCCGCGACTTCCGCGGGCGCCGCATCGTCCGGAGGTATCACGCCCTCACGCCGCGATTTTTCCGCTTCGGTGACCAGTGGCCCTTCCCATTCGACCCAATCGAGCAGCACGGTGGAAAAGATCCCGTTGCCTTGGTCGTCAAACATCTGCGGGGCGTTGGGGTTCAGCAACCGGGTCTCGCTGCTGTGCGTGAACAGGTAGCCGTCTCGACTGACCAAGGCGTTGCGAAACGCGGCACCGCCCCTGCGATCGATCCCGTCCGTGGCGACCACACAGAAATGCAGCTGGGTGGGCATCTCCAAAAATACTTCGAACTCATAAACCTGCGGGCTGTCTTCCGGCGCGGTGATGTCGAATTCGATCAAGCCGTCCACGGTCTCTTCACTGGTTTGATTGCCGACACTCAGATGAGCCGGTTGACCGCCAGGGGGACGAATTCCGCTGGCCTGCAGACGCAGTTTGTACAAGCCGCTGTGTTCGGGTCCGGTGTGTCCGAGCCAGTTTGCGGACAGTGCAGGCTGAACCCGACCGGGGAACAGCAGGTAACGCAGCGGCCGCTTGATGCCAAACAGGTCCAACGCCTCTTGTTGTTGCTTGCCGCCACCGTACCGCAATTCGGCCGCCGTCTTGCGAACCTTGCGAGGCTCGCTGGCCGCTTGCAGGAGGGCGCGGTCCAGCACGATCTCTGCGGCCCCATAGTAGCGGTCCACATGGGACGGCGACAGCGACAACTGCGAGCCGATGCGCTCATACCCTTGCCACAGCGTATCCTCGTTCAACTCTCCCGGTTTCGCCGGATCATATCGCACGCCTAACAGATCATAGACGGTGTTCTGGTACTCGCGGCGGCTCAGTCGGTAATGGGCTATCGCGGGACGCGCTGCCATCCGAGCCGCCCGGCCTTGTTTCAGTCGCGCGTCGAGATGCAAGACAAACGCCGAGAGCTCGTCCTGCGTCGGCTGCGGCTCGTCCTGCGGAGGCATTTCGCCGCTGTTGACCTTGTCGATCGTCTCGGCCCAGTGGTGCGTATCAAGGCCCGACTTGAAGTCGCGTGACAAACGATCGAAGCGAAGATCACCTTCCTCCTGCTCAGGACCATGGCAGCGAATGCAGTGCTTTTGCAGAAAGCTTTCGATCGGTTCCGCAGCCGATACCGGCATCGCAACAGTAAAAAATGTGCAAGCAACAATAAAGACTTTGGTAACAATTCCTGTCCACAGGCCGCGGCCAGCCTGAGGCAGTGCATGACATCGTGGTCGCGAAGAACTATTGGACATCGATCCTCTCAATTGCGTTCAATCCGCATCAAGTTCCCCGAACTTGCAGGTATATAGAGCCTCGCATTTTAGCACGTGGATTGGTGGTGTGTTCCAATATCACGCAAAAGACCGCGGAACGGACCACCCTCGACAATTTTCCCCTGACTATCACGAGTGATGCGGCACTCGAATTCCGGTCCTTTTCTTGCCCCTATCATTCGCATGCGACGTCCTCCATCATCCCCAAGCTTGACCGCGGAAAATGTGGGAGAGGAGGTTTAAGAACCGTTCGGAAATACCTTCGTCATTCGAATTTTGTTACAAATCACGCGGGTCAAGTGTTTTCTCTGTAGTGGACGAGGCTACGAGTCCCGCCGTGCCACTAAGTCGCTGGGACTCGTAGCCTCGTCCACTACCTCAAAGCTGGCCGACCTACGCCCATTCCGGTAAAGCTCTAGTGGAACGATCCAGGCGACACCCAGCGACTTAGGTGCCGGCTCGTCGGGCCCAGCGCTCGACCGTGGGGTGTAGCTTGACGGCGTCGCCGTTTTGCGGCTCGGCGTCGGCGAAGTGTTGACGCTGCAGCGCGTTGATGTCGGCTCGCAATTCGGCTCGCTCGCTGCTGGGCCAAGCCACCGCTTGCGTCTGTTCGATCCGCCGCAGCAATAACGCCGCACCGGTCGGCGTGAGCGACTGGGGAATCGCGATCGACGTCGTGCTTGCCAAGGATTCTGGTTTGGCGTGTCGTAAACGCCAGACAATCAAAGCCACCAACAACAACGCCGCCAAGCCGCCGGCCAACCATACGATCACAGGGATCCCCGGTGAGTCGAATCGTAGCGTCTGACCTTCGACCGGCACCAGATCGTAGTCTTCGTAGGTGAACCGCTTGATCGATATCGGCGAGTCCGCTGCAGTGGCGGTTTGGGCTTCGGCCTCGGTGTTCGCGGCGTCATCGTTGGTTTCGGCAGGCGACTTTTTGGGGACCGTCAGCGAAACCAGAGTTTCGGCTCGAGCGTCACTGACGGCCGGGAAGATAAACCGATCCGGTTTGGCGGCGGTGACGGAGGCTTCCGGAACATACGTCAGGCTCCACTTTCGCATTGTACCCAAGCGGAACAGACCATCACTGTCGGGGTCCAGATTCGGCAGGCTTTTGGAGTACGCCATGTAGGGATTGCGATTGCTGGTGGTGGTGTCTTCTTCTTCGGGTTGAGCCCGATGGGTTTGGCTGACGTCAAACGGATCGGCGACCAGTTGGGTCTCGTCCAGAACGTAGCCCGGCAAGGCGTCGGCCAAGTTGTCGAACAGTTGGTTGATTTCCGGCAGCACCCCGGTGGCCCGCGCGACGATTTCCAGCCGCACGGTTTGTTCCTCTTTCTGATCCAACATGGGGCGGGCGTCGAGTGTTTGTTCGATCACCAAATCGTCCAGCGGCCGAGGCGCGGGGTCGGCGGCCGCGTCGATCAACACCGTGTTGGACAACACCGGCAATACGATCGGTCCCGAGGCATCATTGAAATGCATATCCATCTGCACGGCCGGCAAATGGTCGACGCTGGGGTCGGCGGCTTGCAAGACCAGGTAGGCCATCGGCTTTTCCTGCCATCCGGTCTGGCCTTCCAACCGGATCGGGACGGCGGGGTTCATCGGTTGAAAGAAATCGATGCCCAGTAATTGGACGGTGCCGCTGAAGGACTTTTCGATACTTTTCTGCAAACGTTCCTGATAGTTGATCGTCTGCCATTGCCCGGCGTTGAACTGCGAGAAACTGTCCATCAGGTAACGGGCGAAGCCACCGGAGGAGCGGTCGATCGAAGCGGTGTGTTGCAGCGTCAGGATCGCGCCAAAAGGCTCGGTGCCCACCCGGTCGCTGCCGTCGATGGTGAGCTGTAAATGGATTTCATCTTCGACCAGTTCGTGATAAAGATCCAATGTGCGGCGGATCGGTGCCCCGGCCGGGTCTTGTCCCACCACACGGGCGGCGGCTTGCAGCAACCGCGGCTTGACTTCGGGTTTGGTTTCCGACAAACCGGACATGATGCCCCGCGCGAATTCGCCGATGTGGTAGCCCGAATGCTCCGGCGACATCTTCAGCATGTCGTCGCGAATGCGGTCGATTTGATCGGCGTTTTCCATGCCTTCGGTCATCAAATCCTCCAGCGTCAACGCCCCCAGGTCGCTGGCCCCCAGGGCCAAGCTGAACCACACGTTATAGATTTGCATGTCGGGACGGACGCGGCCGTCGGCCAGAGCTTCACGGTACCGCGAGGCGGCGTCTTCGAAGGCGCTGAACACCAATTTGCGGGCGGCGTGATAGGCCACCGCGTCTTGTTCTCGTTCGCCGCGGAACTGCATACGGTCAAAGCTGAGGGCGGCTTTGAGGATGGCGTGTTGCCACGCGTCCTGCTCGTCTTGGCTGTTGGCGACGGCGGATTCGGCCAACGCGGTCGCCAGGTCATAGCCGGTTTCGACGATTTTTCGCAGTTCGGATTCGCTGCGTTCAAACCCCGCGTCTTCTTGCGCCTTGCGGCTTCGCCAATCACCGCTTAAGCCCTGACGCATCGTCGACGCCAACTGGCCGGCGACCGAGGCATCGATTTGTTCGATGGGCCCGAGGATGCGCTGCACCGTCTCGCGTTCGTAGGCCTGGGTGGGTCCATAGCAGGCGCTCAGCGCCGTCACCACGCCCGGCAGTTTGCGGCCGTCGATGCCGATGCCGTCCAGCACGTCCAACAATTCGGCCAAACGATCGAGGTTGCGTTGTTGCCAACCGCGAGTGACCGGCGTCGACGGCCGAACGCGTCGGCTGAAGGCGTAGAACCAGGCATTGTTATTCACCACCGGCTCTTGCGTGCGAGCCTGCATGCGGTCAACCCACAGGTCCAAGAATCCGGTAGCTAATTCGGTGCTCATTGCCGGTTGACGTTGGACGCCCTGAGCCAGCAGTTCCAGCGCCAGATCGGTTTCGTCGGCGATCAGGGCCACGCCGATGAAGGCGTTGTAGGCGCGGCCGACCAGGCTGGGTTCGATCTGTTTCCGCCAAGCTTCGTCGGGCATCGAACGCAGCAGCAAGGCGGCGACTTCCGAAACCCCGTTCTTCTTGGCTTGTTCCTTGATGGCGTTTTCTGCTCGCGACAACAGACCGATGGTCAGCATCCGCAAAGGGATCGTCAGTTGATCCAGTTGCAGGTGTTGTTGAGCCAGCAGCGTATCGACCGCTTCTTTCATGGTCAGGATCGCCTGCGCCCGGACGGCTTCGGGCAATTTTTCGTCTTCCAGTTTGAGCGCCTTTAGTGCTACCGCTTGCAGTCCTGCGGGAGCCAACGAGGGATGTTCGAACAGACTCCGCAGCCAAGCCAGTCCGGGGCCCGGGGGCACACGGGGCAGCAGGTCGACGGCGCTACTGAGGCACTCGGAGCGGAGGGCCGTATCGGCACTGTCGAGCAAAGCGATTTCGCCAAACAGCGACCAGGCGTTTTCGAGCATCCGATCACTGGCGGCCCCCTTGGCTTCGGCGGCGCGGGCCATCAGGTATTCGGCGTGGCCTTTCATCACCGCCGCGTTTTCCGTCTCGCGGGCTTCCTCCAGCGACGGCATGAATTCAAAGGCTTCGATCGGCAGGCCGGCGGCCAGCAATAACCGCATGGTGCGGTTGCGATGCGCCTCGGTCTCGGTGCCGAACCAAGTGGTGCCTCGGCGAAAACGTTCGATCAACGGCCGTGTGCTGGTTTTCTTCGCAGCGGCTTTAAGCAACCCCGCCAGCGCGTCGATCTGCCAGTCGGTCAGTTCCGCCGGAGCCGCTTCGGACAGCCCCAGCACGTCTTCGGGGATCAGTTCGGAATCGGCATGGTTGGTACCCGAGATCAACGCGGCGTACATGCCTTCGGCTTCGCTGCCGGCTCGCAGCACCAACAAAGCTTTGACAGCGTCCCATTCGGCGGCCATGGCGTGACGATGGAACCACTGGATGATTTCCTGGTCATCGGCGTCTTCGGCGGGCAGCGATTGCGATTCCATGCCGATCTGGCTGCGCGCTCCCAGGACGGCCTCGGGACGTCGCACAAAGTTGACCGTCCGCATCTGACGCACCAGTTGACGGCGGCGACCATTGGCGGTGCCGCTGCCGCTTCCGCCGTTCTGCAGCCAGGGACTGAGATCCAGCCCCAGGTCTTTGTAGTAGACAACCATGGCCCGCCGCTCGGTCGCGGGCAGCGTTTTTAAGGTGTCCAGGATGGCTTGCGTGTCCGCGTCGGCTTTGGGAGTGGCCTGAGCTGGCTGGGCGGCTCCTTGTGCCGCAGCTTGTTGCGCCGCTGTGTTTTGTGCCGCCGCTTGTCCTGAGGACGCGAAGGGGTCGGCGATGGCTTGCACCGCGGAACGCAACTTTTGAGGCGTCTGAGCCGTGGCGGGAGTGCGCTGGGTGAACGCAATTGCGGCCAAGATCGCGGCCATGGCGACCGTACGGTTTTGGGCAGACCACGCTCTGGCGAGCGTAGCTACGATGAGTTTCGCGACAATCGGAGCGGGTTGCGTGGAGGTCATGGGTTGGATCGAACGGTTTGTCATGATGGGCAACGGTTGGGTTGTGTTCCAAGCTCTAGCGAGCGTCGCGACGTGTTGAATACTCTTTGAAAATTCGATTTCAATTTCGCTCGGGCGGTGCATTACCATCCGACGCCCCGGGGGCCGGGGATACCGGCACCGGCGGCGGGCGGTCCGTCTTGCAGCGGGCCACGGCCGGGTTGTTTTCCGCCGGGCTGGTCACCCGGTTCCCCGTCGCCCGGCCGGCGGGCCAACGGAGCGTTGCGGGGCAAGGGCAAGCCTTCCAGTTGGTCGGAGACGCTTTGTTCCAGATTCAGGACCTGTTCCAGGTTCCGCTGCATCCGTTGACTACGGTCGAGGTCCGTGGGGGCGACTTCGGCAGCCGCCACATGCTCGGCGACCGGCGGCGCTGTGACTTGGGCTGAGGCGGCGTCGGCCGAAGGAGCGTGTTCGGGAGCGGCTAGGTAGCGGTAATGTTGGCGGGCGGCGTTGGCCACCGGTCGCCAGACTTCCGGCGGTCGGCCTTCTTCACGCAGCAGCCGGGCGCCGACGTACTGCGCCGCTGCCAGCTCTTCGCGAATCGCATCGGTGGGCAAGGCGTGAGCGTCGTGATCGCCATTCGAGCGGTTGCCGGCGGTGGAGGTCGGCTGCACGGAGGATGCCGCCCGTTGGTGGGCTTCGGCGACACGCAGGTCGAGCAGGGCTTGCAGTTGTTCGATGCCATTAAAGACTTCGCCTGAGCGGACCATCGCGCGGGCTTCGGCCCAACGCAGCGATTCGAGCAGTTGCCGATCGGACTGGGGCAACTCCGCGCGATTGTGTTTCTGGTTGGCGACCGTTTCCACGTTCAGCAACGTTTCGATGGCTTGGCCATACCGCTCGGCCGTCGCGTGCCACCGTTCGGAAGCGTCGGCGTAGGCAGAGTTTTGTTTTTCGGTGGCGGTCAGCACGGCTTGCGCCAGCGGGTGTTTGACCTGCGTTTGCCAGTCGACACCCGCGGCAAAGGCCGCGCGGCGTGCGTCCAGCAGATGCAGCTGAGCTTCGTAGGCGGCGGATTGGGCTTCGCTGGCGACCCCCGCGAGAGACTCTGCTTGGCGAATCATGCTGGCCGCCCGATCACGAGCCAGCCAGATTCGTCCCGGACCGTAATGGTAGGCCAACGCAAACACCGGCAGCACCAGCCACAGCAACCAGAGGAGTGAACTGCGCATCAGGCAAGCTCTCCGGAGAGGGAATCAAGCCGCGGGGTTCCCCACAAACTCAGGGCGGGCAACAGCAGCGACAATAGTCCGGCTCCCACTATAACCGCCAGCACGGCCGCATCGCGCAGCCCCACGCCCTCGGCGACCCGCGGCTGGATGATCGACAGCCGGTTCAGCAAGTCGCTGGGCAGGTGCCGCGTGTTGGCGTCGATGTAGGTGCCGCGCAGTTGGCCGGCCAGGGTTCGCAGCGAGTCGGCGTCTTGTCGCGAGGCGTGTCCGGCGATGGTCGTCGCTTGCCCGGTTTGGCCCAGCCCGATCACCAGCGTATCGGAGATGGCTTTGGGGATCGCGCGGATCGGCGTGGTGTCGGTGCTGTCGCCATCGCTGACGACCAACAACAAGGCTGAACCATCGGGCCAACGTCGCGCGTATTCGATCGCATCAGAGATACTGGACGACAGCTGCGTGGGGCCGGGTTCGAAGGCGCTGAAAACTGGCAGCCCATCAAACAGGTTCTGCACGACTGCCTTGTCAAAGGTTTCTTCGACGATCGGGACGGCTTTCGTATACACGCCAAACACGGTGATCCGAGTGTTTTCGGCGTCCAGTCGGTCCAGCACCGCTTGGATCACTTCGCCGCCGCGAACCATGCGTTGTTGGTATTTTCCGGATTCGTCGCGGCGCGGCCCGGCGTCTTCCAGAAACATGCTGGGGGACGCGTCCAAGCAGACCAGCACATGCTTAGAAGCTTCCGGGGCCGGTTCCACTTCGGCTACTTGCGGCGGTTCAGTCAACAGAATGGTCAGCCCCCAGGCCAACAGGCTCATCGTCAGCACGCGCACGACCGGCACACCGCGAGCCCAAGCCGCCGGTCGACCGCTGGGACCAAAGGCCAGCTTGGCCACCCGCTGGGTGCGTCGCGTTTGCCACCATTCGGCCAAAGCCACGAGGGCCATACAGGCGATCGCCACCAGATTGGCCGTGAACAAGGGGCTGCTTACCATGGCGTATACCTCCACTTCAGCAGGCTAAGCGCGTACAGCAACAAGGCGACCGCACCGATCGCTGCGAAGGGTTCGAAGTAGTCGACCGGCAGCGAGGCATTGGCGACAAAACGAGCCGGTTGCATCTGGTCGATATGATTAAAAATCAAACGCAGCCCATCGGAATTGGTGGCAAGAAAAGCGTCACCGCCGGTGGCTCGAGCAATGCTGGACACGGCCGGCGGGATCGTATCGCTGCCGATATGGATGTGGTACATGGTGATTCCCGCATCGTTCAACTGATCCGAGATACGGTCGATCTGGTCTTGCCCATTGAGGTCTCCGCTGGCCCCGTCGGAGACCAGTATCAACAATCGATCGGTGGACGGTGCCGCTGCCAGCCCGCTGCCTGCAGCGGAGCCCTGCAAAGACGCGGAACGAAACAGTTGTTCGGCGGCCCGCTGTTGCCGCCACTGGTCGACCGATTGAGGCCCGGAGTCGGTGCCATCAAGCCGCGCGGCTTCGCGTTGCATATTGTCGGCGCAGTAGCTGAGGGCCGATCCGATCATGGTTCCGCCCATGCCGTTGGGTTGGTTGCGGGGGTTGGCAAAGGCCAGGGCATTGCGGAGGACTTGTAGGTCTTTGGTCAGCGGTACCCAACGCAGCGGCCAGGATCCGAACAGCGTCAGTCCGATAGCGTCGCCCTCGCGTGCGTAGGTGAACGATTCGATGGCCGCTGCGGCACTTTCGTAACGGTTCTGTTCCCCCATGCCCACACTCATGCTGCCTGAGACGTCCATGCATACCGTGATGTGGGTGGCCACGCGGTCCTGTTCGGGCACCCGCAGCACCTGGGGCCGGGCGATTAACACCACGGCCACCGCCAGCATCACCGCTGGAAACAACTCCACGCCTCGGAGCAATCCGGCCAACCACGGACGGGAAGCGTGCGTTTGGTGGTCAAAGGGCATTCGCAACCCCGTGCCCCGCCGCCGCACCGACCAAAAGCCCAGTGCCAGGGGAAACACCAACAGCAACAACCACTGGGGATGAACAAACGTCATGCCGTGCCTCCCACCGTGGCGTTCGCCGGTTCGGTAAAGGCGTCGGCCTGCAATTGAGCCAGTTCCGCATGGTAGGGAGCCAACAAGGCATCCAACGTGGTCGGGCTGAGCGACGATTGCGACGGGCCGTCGGCGTGGATCCAAGCTTCCAGGGCTCGCAGCAAGCCGCCTGCTTCATGATGTCGTCGCAATACCGGCAGCGCCTCGGCCAACGAATCGGGCAAGCCCAAGCGGCGCTGCCAAAAAACGTACAGCAGAATTTCCAGTCGGCTCTGTTCTTCCACCGTCAGCTGTCCTTGGCTGGCCCGTTGTACCAAAGGACGCAGGCGATCGGACAAGGTTGGGGGTGCCACGATTGTGGTTGTCGGTTGGGACTTCCGGGATCGCAGGCGGATGAAGGCCCACACGATCGGCACCGCGGCCCACACACAGCCGAACAAAATTAATGCCGCGCGGTAGCCACCCTGAGCTCGCAGCAGTGGATCGTCGATCTCGTACAAACTGGTGCCGTGTCCTGGGGGCAGGTCCGACACGACCCGCACCGGCATCGCCGGCAGCGCTTCCTCGCTGGCCAGTGGCGATCCGTCTGGCTGCACAACCCACTGCGACAAGTCGTATTGTCCGGCGACGGTACCAAAGAACCACAGCGTGTAACGGTGGGCGGCGTTTTGCTGAGCTGGTCCGGTGCGTTCGAGTCGAACCAGCACGGCGGCGTCGGTGGATTGATCCGGCAGGGCGCGGAGCGAAGCGCTGGGGTGGGTGAAGGTTAACTGCGCCGTCAGCCCGCGTTTGACGGTCAGCAAGACGGCGTCTGGTTCGGCAGCGGCGGCCAAGTTTGGTAGGCCGAGCCAGGTCAGCAGCAGCGTCATGAAGACAACCGTTTGCAGCTGCGATTTTCGACGAGCTGAGTTCAGCCGCGTAGCGGCGGCATGATGTAGCCATGAGCGAAAGCCCATGGAACCGTTGAAACAACACGTTGCATCGAACGCTGTGAAGCATTTTCTCGTAGCGGAACTCGTCAAGAGTTTCGGGACTTGGGTTCGTTCGACGAAAGTCTTGACGACTTCCGCTACGTTAATACACCACAAAACACAGCATAAAAATGCTTCAGAGCGTTTCCCGTTGGGGCTTGGTGCGAATGGAGTTCGTCCCACCATGGGCTGACGTCCATGGCTACATCCCGTTGTCCCTTCGGGACGACAAGCGTCGCGTAATTTCATCGCTGGCCTCGCATCCGCACCGCGCGGGTGAGCAGGAATTGACGCAGCGGGGACAGCAACGGACCGTTGGTGACCAGTTTCAAATAGCTGACATCGGCGCCGGCCATATCGCGTGCCAGCGTACAGGTGGTCCGCCACCGCTGTTGTCCGCCGGCCAGAAACGCCTGCCCGCTCTCGGCTTCGCTACCGCGGAAATAGCCGGCTCGCAGGGCTCCGGTTTCCGAGGGGTCCTGCAGGTGCAGCACCACCACATCGTGTTGATGCCCCAGGCGGCGGAGCACGGTGAGGGCTTCGGGATCGTGCAAATCGCTGAACACAAACAGCAGGCTGCGGCGGGTCAGTCGCGCCGAAAGCGCGGTCAGACGTTCGCCCAGTTCGGTTTCCTCGTCGACGTCGTGGGCTCGCAGCGGTTCCAGGTCGCGCCACAGATCGTCGGGCGAGAGGCTGGGGTTGCCATCCGAACGACTGTGTTGATGTCGTGTCCCGGCGCTTAACACACTGACCGGACTCAACCGCCGCAGGCCGACCAGTCCGATCGCGGCCGCGGCCCATACGGCCAGCCCATGTTTACTGAGCGTCGTCGAGGAAACGCTCATCGAGGCCGAGGTGTCGACGATCAGGTACATCGCCACGCGTTTGAGCGTTTCGTGCTGCTTGACGTAGGCCACGGGCATCCGCGCACTCAACTTCCAGTCGATTTGGCGGACCGGATCGCCGGGTTCGTAGGGACGCGATTGAGCGTATTCCAGCCCCGAGCCCACGAACAGCGAATCGTCGGTTCCAAAAGCGATATCGTCGGCGATGCGGCGGACCACCAGCTCGAAATTGGCCCGCGACAGGATGTCAGGGCGAGGCAGCGTTTCGGCGGGATGCGTGGCGTGATTCATGCGTTCATACAGTTCGGCGTTGCTAAGCTAATACAACTACTTCCTACAGCATTTCGTTCAGCAAGCGTTCCAGCATGACTTCGGGCGTCAAACCATCGGCAAGCGCCTCGTAGCTCAACCGCACACGGTGCAGGATCACGTCTTCGGCCAACGTGAATAGGTCTTCCGGCACCACGTAGTCGCGGCCATAGATAAACGCCCGAGCACGCGCGGCCTGCACCAGACTGAGCACCGCCCGCGGACTGCAACCCAGCACCAAGTCCTGGTGGCCTCGGGTGGCATTGACCAGTTTCACGCAGTCATGGATGAAGACTTCGCTGACGTGCACGGCCTGGACCTGCGTCATCGCTTCGGTCAAGTCTTTGACGCTCAGCTTGTGTTCGTCTTCGATAGCGTCAAACATCGATTGCGGCACCGCTCCATCGCCCTGACGTTGCAGTTTCAGCTTCAATGCCCGCCGCACCACCTCGGTTTCTTCAACCGGCGTGGGGTAACGCAGGCGGTGGCACATCATGAACCGGTCCAGTTGCGCCTCGGGCAATTCAAACGTGCCGGCTTGCTCGACCGGGTTCTGCGTAGCAATCACCAGGAACGGAGCGGGCAGCGTGTGGGTTTCGTCGCCGATCGATACCTTGCGTTCCTGCATCGCTTCCAACAGTGCCGACTGCACTTTGGGTGAGGCGCGGTTGATTTCGTCGGCCAACAGCAGGTTGGTGAACACAGGGCCTTTGTGAATGTGGAACTGGCCCGATTTTTGGTCCAGAATTTCCGATCCCAAAATGTCCGAAGGCAACAGGTCGATCGTGAACTGGACGCGTTTGAATTGCAAGTCGATGGCCTTGCCGACCGATTGCACCAGCAGCGTTTTGGCGATCCCGGGCACGCCTTCGAGCAGCAGGTGACCGCCAGTCAGCAAGGCGATCAACACCCGTTCGACGACTTCGGTCTGGCCAACGACGGTCTTGCCAACCTGTTCGATGACCGCTTTGGCAAACGCGGCGGAGGGTGGAAAACCTTCGGCGGACAGGGCGTCCGAGGCTGGGGGAGGAGTGACTGCAGTTTCGGTCATGACGCCGTCGTTGGTGGTGAGAGAGAGGCTGCGGTGGTGATTACGAAGCACGGTGGAGCGGGTTCATTTTAATCGCCGCCCCATCGCGTTAGGCGGTCGTTTTCGCGGTTCGAACGTTTTGCGGGAAGATTGTCCGTCACCGTCGCCACCGCCTTCGAGGAGACCGGCTTGCAGAAGCAATCCCCCGCACCCGAGGTTATTCAGCACGTTCGGCCAGCAATACGTTCAGCGCGTCGTCCAGCTGTTGCAGCTTCAGCCCCGTGGCCCGGATGCGGCCGTTGCGATCGACGACCACCGTGACCGGCGCGATGCGGACATGGTAGGCCTGGGCGGTCCGGCCAGCTTCGCGGGGGGCGGCAGCTGGGCCGCTGGTGGGTTGGGCTGCTGAGTCTTTGTCGCTAGCGGGTTGGGGGGCGGCGTCCAATGCCATCGGGATGGCCAGATCGATTTCCGCTGCAAAAGCCTGCGTCGCCTGCCAGTCGCTCTGCCGATCACAGACGACGGCAAAGGCCACGCCCTGCGGCGCGTACTTGGCGGCCGTCTCGTTAAAGGATTTCAGTTGCTGTTGAGTGATCTTCATCCCCGGACGCGTAAAGTGCAGCACGCGTACGACGCCGTCCAAGTCGACTTCCTGCAACCCCTCGGGTGCGTCGGCGACAGGCTCTTCACTGACCGCTTCCTCATCAGCGGTCTCACCGTCAGCAGGTTCACTGTCAGCGGGTTCGGCCGCGGCGTCGTTGTCGGTTTGGGAGGCGGCTTTGTTGTCATCGCCGGGCAGCCACCAAGCGGTCGCTTTGATTGGCGGAGCGGGCTGGCCGTGTTGTTCTTGCCAAGCCCGCATCCATTCGGCTCCGCTGTAGAACCAGTCGCGTTGGAACGAGACCAGCTGGCTGCCCTGGCCGCCGGAACCAGACTCTTCAATCAACTGTTTGACGATCGATTTGATGTGGCTGGGTTTGACGCCGGCGGCCCGCACGATGCCGCTTCGGTCGATGATGATGTAGGTGGGAAAGGCGTTGATGCCGTAGGCTTTGGCCGTTTCTCCGGTGTCCAGCACGACCGGATAATTAATTTCGCGATCTTCGACCATTTGCGGGGCTTTGTCCCAGCCGGAGGTCTCTGAATGCATGCCGATAAAGACCAGTTCGTCCGGATAGGTTTCGACCAGTTCGATGTTTTTGGGGATCGAGGCCACGCAGGGACCGCACCAGGTGGCCCAGAAATCCAGTACCACCACTTTGCCGCGGCACTCGTCCAGCGTTGTCGATTCACCAATCCAGGTATCGGTCGATAGTTCGATCGCCGGGCCACCCTCCAGGTTCGTCCGCACGGCCCCTTCAGGATCAAAATACCATTCGTCGGAAAACTCCGATTCGACGGCCCGTAGCGGTGCGGCGAAGAGGACCGTTAAACCCACCGCAACGGCGGCGTGGGTCACGATCCGCTTGATGCCCCCTTTGACGACTCGTCCAAGCAGCTTTGCTACGTTCGGCTGACGACTCAGGCCACAGCAGCCTGGGTTTTGAAAACGAGTGCTCATGTTGATTTCGCCGACGGGAAAGGGGCTACGGAGCTGCTCTGTTGATGACAACTCACCTGACTATAAACTCATCGGTCACCGATGGCAAACAACCGACGCGAGGTTACCGGAACCCCTTCCTGGACGCCTTGCCCCCACCCAAGACCGCTGCTCCAATGCCATCTCCTTCAACAACAAAACAGGAGAGCTGTTCTTTATAGCGGAACATCGCGGGTGGCGGTGAATGTCGTCAAAACAAAAAAGAGGTAGCGGTGAGCCGAGGGCCGTCAGGCACCGGGTAGCGCGTGGGACCCGGCCGCTGACGCGCGAGCGGCTCAATAAATCAACAAGCCGAAGAGGGCTGTCGCTACCGGAACTCCAAGTTTGAACCGTCTATCGCGATCCCCATCTTTTAACCTCCCATCTTTTAACCTCCCATCTTTTAACCTCCTGCCTTTTGACCTCCTGCCGCACCCACAACACGAGACACTGGAGCTCAGAAACGCAGCATCGTAGTTGGGGCCGAACATCTTGCTGCCCCAACCATTTTTCGGCCCAACCGTGGGTTGACCTTTGGTGACACTTGCATCACGTCGCAACACGATTGCGACTGCGACGCCAGATCTCGCTCGACTCACGTTCGGTAACGATCACGCGACGTCGCGTTGCGGCGTGAGGGAGACAAGTTGAAGCGAGTAGCTTGGATGACGGCACGATTGTCGAAACTCAAATGACAACCTCCGAAACTCCCGGCGAGTTTCGCTACGGCAGCGACCTCGCTGGTCCACCGCAAGTGGCGTATCCGTTCAGAGACTTTCCCTCACTGCTGGGACCGTCCATAATAGATCACGAGCGAACGGATTGAATTTCCATTGCCGTGGACCACCATCGCCTCAATTCGCGTGAGAGGCTTTCTATGAAACGGTTTAAAAACATCTTGCTGGTGTATCCATGCAATGATGGGGCGCTTGAGCGTGCCACTTCGCTGGCGAAGTCCAACCATGCAAAGCTGACCTTGCTGCGAGTGGAACGCGTGCTGGCCGAAACCCAGCTGATCACGTCATCGGGCAGTCCTGCGTTAAAACTGCAAGATCTGGTCATCAAGGAATATCAGTCGCAACTGAAGGCGGTTATTGCGGCGGTGAAGTTCGACTAACCGATGAATGAAGACCTCCCCGGAGTGTGCGATTGGGATCTGAAAACGTCTTTTACGAGTTTGCATTATTGCTGGCGGCAGCCGGTGTTCTGGGCTTTGTTGCGCATTGGCTCAAACAACCGCTGATCGTCGCCTTCATCGCGGTTGGGATCCTGGTCGGACCGGCGGGCTTGAAATGGGTTTCCATCGGCAGCGAGATCGACCTGCTGGCGAAGACTGGCATTGCACTGTTGCTGTTCACGGTCGGCTTAAAGCTGGACTTGAACGTGATTCGCACGATGGGGCCTGTGTCGCTAGCCACCGGCTTGGGACAGGTGACGTTCACCTCGGTGATTGGCTACTTGCTCTGCCTTGTCATGGGGTTTTCGCATCTGGCCTCGCTCTACGTGGCCGTTGCGTTGACGTTCTCCAGCACGATCATCATCGTCAAATTGTTGTCGGACAAACGCGAGATCGATTCGCTGCATGGACGCATTGCCATCGGTTTTTTGATCGTCCAAGACTTGGTGGTGGTGTTGGTGATGATCGCGTTGACCGCGTTCGGGGCCAGCACCGGGGTGCACTGGGTGCAGGGCATCTCGTTGGTCGTTGTCAAAGGCATCGGTTTGCTGGTCGCCGTCGGTCTGCTGATGCGTTACGTGCTGCCAAGGCTGTATCATCACGCAGCTCGTTCGGCCGAATTACTGACGACGTTGGCGATCGGCTGGGCGGTCGCGATGGCGGCGATCGGTGATTGGCTGGGGTTCAGCAAAGAAGTCGGTGCGTTCTTAGCAGGTGTGTCGCTTGCTGGGTTACCGCACCGGGAAGCTCTCGGGTCGCGTCTGGTAGGCTTACGCGACTTCTTGCTGCTGTTCTTCTTTGTCGATCTAGGAGCCCATCTCAAACTCAGCTTGCTTGGCTCGCAACTGATGCCGTCGCTGGCTCTATCGTTGTTCGTGCTGGTCGGCAATCCGCTGATCGTGATCATCATCATGGGACGGATGGGGTACCGAAAACGAACCGGCTTCCTGGCAGGATTGACGGTCGCTCAGATCAGCGAGTTTTCACTGATGCTTGGTGCACTCGGGAAAGAGCTCGGACATATTTCCGGTGAAGTCTTGGGGCTGATCACACTGGTGGGATTGATCACGATCACCCTATCGACCTACCTGATTCTCTACTCGCACCCGCTGTATGACTGGCTTGCCCCCTTTCTGTCCTGGTCCGAAAAGAAGAATCCGTTTCGCGAAGTTGAACTGGAAACAACCGCCGAGCCCTCGCGAGGCTTTGACACAATCGTGTTTGGTCTGGGGCGTTTTGGGAATCATCTTTCACGCGAACTGACCGAGCGCGGGCAACGAGTGTTGGGAGTCGACTTTGATCCGGATGTGGTGCATCGGCTTCGCGAGTCGGGACACTCGGTCGTCTACGGCGATGCAGAAGACCCCGAGTTTGCATCGACACTGCCGCTCTCGCACGCGCGTTGGGTGGTCAGTTCGGTGCCACAGGTATCGGTAAATCTCGCCTTGCTGCACGCGCTGTCACGCTACGGCTATACCGGATCGGTTGCCGCAACCGCGCACCATGAACGTGACGCCGCAACCTTAAGAAACGCGGGAGTCCACTTGATCCTGTTGCCATTCGCGGACGCCGCCAAGGAAGCCATCGACCAACTCAGCGGGCCTGAACGGGCAGAACCACATGACCAGCCACAGGACAGAATTTAAGTGAGCAGTAAGACGCTGGAAGAATGATGCCGTGACAGATCAGCTCACTTCTTTCCACCGCCTTTGCCACCTCCCTTGCCACCACCTTTTCCGCTGTTGCCTTTACCGCCCCCGCCTTTTCCGCTGTTACCACCGCCAACCGACTTGCCGTTGCCTTTGTCAGGTCGGCCGAACGAACCCGGGCCGCGAGATGCCTGGGGATGTTCGATAGAGGACGGAGAACGTCCGCGATCAAACGCTTGCGTCGAGTTTGACGTCGCTTGCGATTTCTTGCCTTGATTCTCAACTGTCATGCCACGGGTCGAATGCTTGGGATTGTCGTGCTTGGGTTGAGGAGGTGTGAAAACCGCATTGGATCCGCGCTGCGGATCAAAATTGTTTTTCGGTTTCGCGGTACTGAGATTGTCAACGTGCTTCGACGATTTGCCCTTCGCCTGGCGGTCGACACGAGGCGGTGATTGCCCATTGAAATCTCGCAGCACAATGTCGTCCAGCGAACCCCTGACCGCATTGTCTCCCCATCGACGCTCTGGTTTT
Organism: Novipirellula rosea; assembly: GCF_039541335.1. NCBI lineage: Bacteria > Pseudomonadati > Planctomycetota > Planctomycetia > Pirellulales > Pirellulaceae > Novipirellula > Novipirellula rosea. The sequence goes on from NZ_BAABGA010000012.1 coordinate 35,505, forward strand.
CCGTTTTTAGTAAACTTGGCGATGTCGACATCGATCTTCACCGATTTGGGACCGCCGCGATCCGCTTTGCCGTAATAATTCTTGTAGCGTCCCATGCTGCCTCGGAAATCGAATCCACGTTGACCGTAGTTCCAGTCGTAATAGGAAAGCCAGGGCATCGCATAACGTGATCCAAACCCACCGGATCCATAGCCCAGGTCATACCAGGGTTGGTATCCCTGCGAAGCATACGACGGTCCGTAGTAATTACCGTAGTAGAATCCAGGATGTCCTCGCCGAACAAACAGATTCAGCAGTAAGGCGGCGGAATTCGCTAGCGGCAAGCGCGGTCGGTAGACAAAGCCTGGATTCAGGTACACCGGTCGATCGAATTCGACGGGTGAGTACAGCACCCCGCGATCAGGCGGCAGCAAATCCCAATACCCGGTGTTGTAAACGTAACCGTGCGGTGTCGTGATATAGCAATCCGGTTGCCAGACCCAGCCTTCGTAGTGACGGGTCCAGTATCCGCTGCGCCACCAGTAACCACCATCGCCATACTCCCACGACCCGGGCAGCCAAAAGAAATCATTATCGGGCGGAGGAACACTCGGTCCGTTATCGATCGATTGGGGAGGCGGAGGCAGATAGACTTGGTCGTCAACGCCCGCACGCGTACTGGACCAAAAGCCACTGGTCCATTGATAGCCCTCGCCGCGAGTACTCCAATAGCCGGGCACCCACGTTCGCCCCGGAGGCACCTTGCGATAGACGCCGCTCACCCAGACATACTTTGCGGCTTGATCATCCCAAGACCAATAGCCGGGGATCCACAACAGATTATCGCCAACGGGACCATCTTCTGGTGGTTGCTCGCGAACATTCGCTGGCGGTTTTTCCGAGTGGACGCGAGGATGCAGGATCGCACCGGAATCGGCCTGCGATGCAAATGCCTCGTGCACGGGGCCTTGGAGCAACGCCCGATACCCCAGTTCGTTCGACTCCAGCTCATTCGATTCCAGTTCGTTCGTAGCGTCCCTATCGATCACGTTGCCTGCCGCGACTGTTGCCGGATTGTCAGCGGTAGCCTGCGGGGGTGGCGGCGGCTGGACCACGCCGCTTTCGATTTGGGCCAGCACCGGATCGACGTTCCCAATCCAGCATAGCCCCATTGTGGCAAAGACCAGCGTGCGAAGGGTGGTGATGGCAGAGGGTGGGTGTTGAGACATGTTTGATCCAAGATGTAAATTGAGTCCCCGATGCAGCGTGTCACACAGACCCCGCCCCTTTGATTCTAGTTGTCGCATGGGACTTTTCGTCACTAATTCACGTTAAAAACGTTGCGAGCGGGGTTCGAGACACGTTGAGTTCATTGTGCAGCCCAATGCGGGGAAGACCAAGCTGCCGACCGACCGAGCAAACATGCGTGCATTACGCATGCCAATTCGTTGCAAACGCTCCAGTCGACATGCCGTAGGTGCGCAGCCTGGGTGCGGCTCCCCTCAACTTTAGCATCGGCGATGAAAACCGACGGGCCCGCACGATTCTCAATCTCGGTAGTGCGTCGGCGAAACTGTTCCTCGTGGCGATGATGCTGTGGGGGGTGTTGTGGTTTTTGCCAACCGTTTACGCGATCGGTTATCTGGAGGATTCGCCGCACCGTGGTCGCTGTTGGCAGCCCCTTGGGATTCGGCACTCGCATGGATTCTGCCACTGACAAGCATCACAACCGCGTTGCCGGTTTGCTAATCGGTATCATCGCGGCCCTGCTGTTCATCCTAAGCATCTTGAACGTTTGATGCGAGGAGCATGACTCGCATCGGATCGTTTCGCAGGGCGGACTGCGAAACGATCGCCGTTCTGGTTCACAGCGGCCATCAACCCAGTTGTGATATAATCGACCTGGGTCGAAACGGAAATCGTGGTGGGGATGCCATCTCATTGCCCGCGGATAACGCCAAACGAGAAATGGAGTCCGACGATGAAAATCACATTCCTGGGCGCCAATCGAAACGTAACCGGTTCACGTTATTGTTTGGAAGCATGCGGCAAAAGGATCATGATTGATTGCGGCATGGTCCAAGAACGCGATTTTCTGTCGCGTAATTGGGATGCCTGTCCGATTCCCGCGGGCAGTATCGATGCCTTGGTTCTCACGCACGCTCATATCGACCACATCGGACTCGTTCCCAAGTTCGTAGCGGATGGTTTCCGAGGCCGAATCTTTGCCACAAGACCGACCGTCGCACTGGCCGATGTGATGCTCAAGGACTCGGCCAAGATTCAAGCCGAAGACGCCAGATACAAGCGGCGACGTCATCGCAAGGAGGGACGCACCGGACCGCACGAGATAGTGCCTCTCTATACAGACAAGGACGTTGAGAAAGCGATTGAGCTGTTTCGCGGAGTCGACTATCGCGTTGCCACCGAAATCGTGTCCGGTATCACCGTGACTTGGCACGATGCAGGACACATCCTTGGATCGGCGTCATTAGAGATTCGAGTCCAAGAGCCTGACCGCGAGCGAACGATCCTTTTTTCAGGAGACTTGGGGCAACACGACAAACCGCTGATTCATGATCCCACCTATTTTCGGCGTGCCGACTATGTCGTGATGGAGTCGACTTATGGCGACCGCGACCACGAAGCTAGGGGGAATGTCGAAGAACAGCTTATAACGATTGTCAACGACACCACCAAGCGTGGCGGTAATTTGATTATCCCCGTGTTCGCCGTCGAACGGGCTCAAGAGATGATGTATTTCCTGAGTCGTTTGGTCCACAAGAATCGCATTCCCGACGTGCCCATCTTTCTTGACAGTCCGATGGCGTACGACGTCACAAATATCTTCCGCCGATTCACCAGTTGGCTGGATGATGAGACCGTGCGGGCAGTGGAGTGTGACGAACCGCCGCTTCACTTTCCCGGTTTGACGATGACGCGAACGGTTGATGAATCAAAATCGATCAATCACCACAAGAAGCCCTGCATCATCATGGCGCCGGCGGGAATGTGTAACGCGGGCCGAATCAAACATCACCTGCGAAGCAACATTCGTCGCCCCGAATCCACCATCCTGTTTGTTGGTTTTCAGGCCGAAGGCACCTTGGGACGTCGGCTGCTGGCGGGCGAAAAAGAAGTCCGGATTCACGGTCGCCAGTACAGCGTTGACGCCAAGATCCAGCAGGTCTTCGGATTGTCGGGGCACGCCGATCGCACCGGATTGCTGCAGTGGCTGAATCACTTCGAGCAACCACCGCGAAAGGTCTTCTTGACTCACGGCGAGGAAAGCTCGGCACTCGCACTGAAACGCAGCATCCAGACGCGGTTCGGGTTTGATGTATCTGTTCCCTCGTACGGTGAGGTGCACGAGTTCAATGATCAGGGACCTAGTCTTGTCGACGCCGGCCAACCGAATGCGGTGGCGGTTAAAAGAGACGCGATCAGCGATACCCCCGAAAGCGAAGCAACGGGTGACGCGGCGACTGAATCGGTCAAGGTCGACGAAATCTTCCCGGTTGCGGCGGAAGACCCAGATCTGGAATTCTTAGATAGCGCAACTCGCCGTCCGATTAGCTTTTTGCACGAGGACCCTTGGCGAGTCCTACGGATCCAAAGCGACCTGATCCAAGGCATCGAAATCATGACACGTGCCTTGGAAGGTCGCCATCGATCGGTGGCCGTGTTTGGAAGCGCACGATTGCCCGAGAGCGATCCTTCTTATCAACTCGCCCATCAAACATGTCAGCGGTTGGGCGAACGAGGGTTCGCGATCATTACCGGCGGCGGCCCCGGAATCATGGAAGCCAGCAACCGCGGGGCGCGTGACGCTGGCAGCCCCTCGATTGGGCTTAACATCGAACTGCCGCACGAACAGACGATCAATCCCTACTGCGACGCGTCCTACACCTGCCGCTACTTCTTCGTCCGCAAGATGATGTTTGCCAAATACGCTCGTGGCTTTCTGATTTTCCCTGGCGGATTCGGCACGTTCGACGAGTTCTTTGAATCACTGACGTTGATCCAGACGGGCAAGCTGGCGCAGTTCCCCGTGGTACTGGTGGGCAGCGAGTTTTGGCGTCCTATCGTCGATTGGTTACAAACCACCGTGCTTGAGAAAGGCTGTATCGACTCTCAAGACGTTCAACGATTCCGAGTCATGGACGATCCCGAAGAAATCGCTCGCTGGCTCGACCAAATCATTGACGGACAGTCTGCTTCCACCAAAACTTAGCGACGTGTTTAATCCCTGACTGGATTTACAAGTCTCCACGCGTGGTTAAATAGCAGCGTCATCCACACTGTGAATGCGAACTGAGATCCCGGACCATTTTTTTTAAGACGCAATAAAGAGAATCAATGAAGATCGTTGTATTTAGCACAAAGTCCTATGATCGCGAGTTTCTCAGTGCTGCCGCGAAACCCCTTGGGCACGAACTCACCTTCCTCGAGCCGCGTTTGACATCCGAAACGGTCCAATTGGCAAACGACCATCAAGCTGTTTGTGTGTTCGTCAACGATCAACTCGACGCGGCGGTGCTTCGCTCGCTTGCCGAGCAAGGCGTGCGCGTCGTTGCTTTGAGATGTGCCGGTTTCAACAACGTCGACCTCCCGACTGCTCGCGAAGTGGGCATCAAAGTGGTTCGCGTCCCCGCCTACTCGCCGCACGCGGTCGCCGAGCATACGGCCGGTTTGATCCTGACGCTGAACCGAAAAATCCATCGTGCTTACGCACGGGTCCGCGACGGCAATTTTTATCTCGGTGGGCTACTTGGCTTTGATCTCAGCGGTCGCACGGTGGGAGTGATCGGGACAGGACAAATCGGCACCGTGTTTGCAAAGATCATGTCGGGTTTTGGTTGCCGGTTATTGGGTTACGACGAATACCCCAATGCGAAATGCCGCGAACTTGGCATGGAGTATTGCGATCTAACCAAATTATTCGCCGAATCAGATATCATCTCGCTGCACTGCCCGCTGACGCCGCAGACGCATCATTTGATCAACGCCCAGTCGATTGCAGGTATGAAAGATGGCGTGATGATCATCAACACCAGCCGCGGTGCCGTGATTGACACGCAAGCAGTCGTGGAGGGATTAAAAAGCGGAAAGATCGGCCATCTCGGCCTCGATGTCTATGAGGAAGAAGCCGATTTCTTCTTCGAAGATTTGTCGAATGAAGTCATCCCGGATGACACTCTGTCTCGCTTGTTGACTTTCCCGAACGTCATCATCACCGGCCATCAAGCCTTCTTCACGCGAGAAGCATTGCAGTGCATTGCCGAAACAACGTTACAAAACATCGCCGACATCGACCGTGTCGGCAGCAGCAAAAATGAAGTCGCCGGAGACCATTCACAACCCTAGCGGCAGGAAGAATCGACGATATCCGAAACGGTTGGCGAGTTTCGTTACGAGAGAGGCTTTACTCCTGAGTTTCGTTGCCGGCGAATTTCGTTCGGACACTGTCATGCTGACGGGTAGACAGAAAAATGGGTGCGACAGAAAGATTAAGATGGCGGTGGCTATCGGCGCCCCGAGCTCGAATCATCCGTCCCTTTCCCATCTTTTAACCTACCATTTTTTAACCGTTCATTGCATTTCCCCTCGCAAAACTCCTGTTTTTGGAAATGCAGCATCGTATTAAAGTTCGAACATTTTCCTGCCCGCTCTCTATTTTCCTGCCCAACAGTGTTTCCTGCCCAACCGTGTTTTCTGCACAACTCTGCGTTGACCGTAGCGACACCTGCCATCGCTTCGCAATGCTGCCCCGACTGCGGCGCCGACTCACGCTCGGTGACGATCACGTGACGTCACGTTGCGACGCGAGAAGACAAGCTAAAGCGGTTAACTTGAATGACCACAGGATAGGCTTTCCAATCTCCCTGCTTATAATTTTTCTGTCGCACCAATCTTTCTGTCTTTAAATCTGTACCGATTAAACGCGGTGTGCCGCAACGATGTGTGGTCGACACTTACCGATTGACGGCATGCGATGTGTATGGGTCCCCAAGCGAATTTGGTTCGGACACTGTCATGCGAACGGCTCGACAGAAAAAAGGGTGCGACAGAAAGATTAAGATGGCGGTGGCTATCGGCGCCCCGAGCTCGAATCATCCGTCCCTTTCCCATCTTTTAACCTACCATTTTTTTTACCGTTCATCGCATTCCCCCTCGCAAAACACCTGTTTTTGGAAATGCCGCATTGTATTGGGGCTCGAACATTTTCCTGCCCGCTCTCTATTTTCCTGCCCAACCGTGTTTCCTGCCCAACTCTGGGTTGACCGTAGCAACACCTGCCATCGCTTCGCAATGCTGCCCCGACTGCGGCGCCGACTCACGCTCGGCAACGATCACGTGACGTCACGTTGCGACGCGAGAAGACAAGTTAAAGCGGTTAACTTGAATGACCACAGGATAGGTTTTCCAATCTCCCTGCTTATAATTTTTCTGTCACACCAATCTTTCTGTCTTTAAATCTGTACCGATTAAACGCGGTGTACCGCAACGACGCGTGGCCGACACTTACCGATTGACGGCATGCGAGGTGTATGGGTCCCCGAGCGACTTTCGTTCGGTCACTGTCATGCGGACGGCTCGTCAGAAAAATGGGTGCGACAGAACGACTAAGATGGCGGTGGCTATCGGCGCCCCGAGCTCAAACCATCCGTCCCTTTCCCATCTTTTAACCTACCATTTTTTTTACCGTTCATCGCATTTCCCCTCGCAAAACACCTGTTTATGGAAATGCAGCATCGTATTAAAGTTCGAACATTTTCCTGCCCCCTCTCTATTTTCCTGCCCAACCGTGTTTTCTGCACAACTCTGGGTTGACCGTAGCGACACCAGCTATCGCTTCGCAAGAAGCGATTGCGTCGGGACGCCTGCAAACCTCGTCAAAATTGCTTTCGAACTAGAATTAATCGGAAATTCTTTGAAACAGGGGGCGGCTGGCGGCATCCTTGTTGTATTGAAGAGGACGTGATTGACACGTCGATCGACTTCACTTCCGAGTTCGTCCCAACCCGAGACAGCGCGTGATCGATGCGGAAACCCTTTCCGAGCTGTGGCAACAGCATGCCAATCGTCTGCTGATGATCGCCCGCGCCGTCGGCGAACCGGCCGAAGATGCAGTGCAGGAAGCCTTTGTGGCACTGGCCCAGCAGTCGACGCTGCCCGACGAGCCGCTGGCGTGGCTGGTGCGAACCACACGCAATGAAATCCTGCAAGTCAATCGGGGCAAACAGCGGCGTGCGGCCAGGGAACAGGTGGCGGCCCGCCATCGCTGCTGGTTCGTTCAGCCCAGTGAATACCAAGACCAGCAACTCGACGGCCAGCATGTCACCGAGTGGCTAGAGGAACTCGACGCCGCCGATCGCGAAGTCATCGTGATGCACCTGTGGGGTGGGCTGACGTTTCGCCAAATTGCCGACGTCATGGGGCGATCCGCAGCGACCGCAAACCGTCGCTACCAAAACGCGTTGACACAATTGCAAGCGCGTGCCAACCAAAACCAAATGAGATGATGCGATGAACGACAAATCGAATTTTGAACAACAGCTTTCCGCGTTGGTTCCCGCCTCGATCCAAACCGATGCCTCGACGATGATGTACCGCTGCGGGTTCGCTGCCGGACAGGCGAGTCGATCCACCTCGGACACCACCACGCGTCGACAATGGCTGCAGTTAGCGGTGGCGGCCTGCGTCACGGCGATCCTGGTGGGCCCCGCTTCGTATCGGCTGGGCCATTCAAAGTCCGAGGATCCCAATCGGGGCATCACCGTAGCCGAACAGGAGTCCCATCAAACGGCCCCCAGCAACGAATCAGTCGTCGCCGCGGAATCAGTGCCGATAGCCCCGAGCGATCCCCCGGAGCCACCGAACGACCAGCCTCGCAAGCGAAACGTTGCGACCCAATCAGGACCGTCGATTTTTGCCAGCTGGCTGATCGGGGTACCGTCGCCGCTCGAACCGTACTCGGACGCTTCTGCAAGTAGCGCAGTGGTGTTGACGTCGCATCCACCTTCGGCGGACATGATGGCGTGGTTGGAACAGTCACCTGTGGCGATCGCTTCGCACCCCAATCATGCGAATCCGGCGCAGGACGCTACCAAACATGAATCACCGGAAATCCGCAACGAGGACTCCGGCCCCTATCGTTTGCCCTCGTTACCCTCTCGAAAAACTTTGCACATCTGGGAAACATGGTTCCAATCATGAACGCTAAAACATTGACGTTACTCGCATGGATCGGCTGCATGGGCTCGGTAACGACGCTCCCCGCCGTGGCGCAAGTGCAACCGCTTGATTACAAAATCCCGGCGGCATCAGCATCGGCGGATCCATCCGCCCCCAACGCGGCGAAGATCGCACCGAAGGTTTTGAAAATTCATCCCGCTGCCGAACCGGTTCCAGCACTGAAGATTCGATTTTGGCCGGACCGTTTCGAAATGGTCGCAGGCAATACCTTTGTTCCTTTCCAGCGTGCCACGATCATGTCGCTGGAAAAGAATCGTTCCGCTGGTGCGGAGGATCCGTTCTTCAAAAACTATGACCAATGGATGGAAGGTTCGCTGGACGAGCTGCCCAAGCAGGAAGTCTCGAAATATCTCGACAGTCAGCAAAACGTGTTGTCAGAGCTTCATCGCGCGATGCGGATGCGTGATTCCCATTACGAATTGGGCATCGACGACCTGCGAGGTCTGGAAACCATTCAGCTGCTGCTGCCCGAATTTGAGCACATGCGTCAGCTGGCTCGATTGTTGGTGCTCGAAACCCGTTTGGCGCTCGCCGAAGGACGCACGGAGGACGCGATTCGTTCCATCCGGGTCGGCTTCCGTATGGGCGAAGCCACCGGCAACGCGTCGGACCTATTGATCTCGCGATTGGTGGGTGTGGCAATCAGCGGCATCATGCTGAACCAAGTCGAAGAGCTGATGCAGCTGCAGGACAGTCCGAATGTTTACTGGGCGCTTGCAACGTTGCCGGATTCGATCGCCGAGATGGACGAGGCATTGAAGTTTGAAGTATCGATCGCCTCGCGTGTGTTTCCCGGACTGTCCCATTTGCCGGCCGATGATGTCGAACCCGCCGTCTGGCGAAGCCGATTGACACAAGCGGTCAAAGACATGCAATCGCTTGGCGGCTCGGAATTCGGTAACGGTGATGCACCCGCTCGTTTGATCGCAGGCGCTCTGATGATCGCGCTGACCGAACCGTCGCGAGCTGAGTTGATCGCAAGTGGCATGGACAAAGAATACGTGCAAGCGATGAGCCCCAGCGAAGCGGTCGTGCGTGCGACCGCCCAACAAATCACTCGAATCCAAGATGACTTTGCCAAGTGGATGTTCCTGCCTGAACCGATTCGGATGACTTATATCGATCGATCCGAAGCAAGTTTGGAATCCAACACGCGTGCTGGCTCGGCGACGATAAACTTAGCTGCCATGGCCACGGGCATTCTGATGCCAGGCATCAAGGCGGCTAACCAGGCTGGACTGCGAACGCGGCAAACGATCGCTCGCCTGGCAACCATCGAAGCGATCCGTGACTACGCGGCCGCTCACGGCGAGTTTCCGGAATCGCTCGAAGAGCTTACCCATCTGCCAGCTTGGCCTGATCCGTTTACGCAGCAAGCGTTTGGGTACGAACGAGAAACCGCGACGCGCGCCAAGCTGATTGCCGAACCGGCGTACTCGTCGGATCCCAACGCCACCATCGTGTTGGAACTGCTTCGTCAATAGGCACACTCGCCCGCGTGTTGTCACCCATCGGTTGATCGCACCAAACATCTCCCCCCGACAAGGAACCCGTCCTCATGTTCAACCCAAAATGGATCGCAGTCGTACTATTCACGACGCTGCCGCTCACTGCCACAGCCCAGGAGAATTCTGCCGCTTCGCAAAAGGTTTTTCCAGTTGGCATTGTGATGCATGACACGATCCTAGCGGCACACCTGGATTTGTCGCAGATCGACGTTCCAGCAATCAAGCAACTTACGTCGCAGTTCGCTGGCGGCCCTGGAGAATCACCGATTGTTTCGTTGGCCGAAAGCGTCATCGAATCGCTGCGTGACGCCGGCGCGAACGACTTGTACGTTTCCGTTCCCGGCCGTGTGCTAATACAAGGCGGCGTGTGTATCGTCGTGCCCTGCGATGACAGAGATGCCGTCAGCAAACGATTAACGAAACTGCTGGATTCAGTCTCGTTGCCGTTTGATTTTCGCGTCGTGACCACCGACCAAGCGGTCGTCGTTTGTCCGGCAATGATGGCGGAACATTTCCAGAAAGGCGTCCCTGATTCCCGCTCGATTGATCGCCCCGAATTTAATGCAAGCCTGCAGTCGATGGCTCACTTTCCACACCAAACCGTGGTCAGTTTGCCAGAGGATATCCATGAAGAACTAGCGAACCTGTGGCCCGACAAACTCGGCAACCACGACCCTACCGACTTTTCGCCAAGCCGCTGGATCGCGTCGGTTCGCTCGATCGCGATCGGTTGGTCATTACCACCGAAGACGGCGTTTGAATTGAGAATCCAGTCGGTCGACCCTGCTGGAGCGGTCGCTTGCGAACAAGAGACGTCCAAGCTGCTGAAGGCGATCCCACCTGGCTTGCCACGCCCTACGCTAAGTGTCGATGGGGCGAGCGTGGTCATCAAAGCCGACCCCGAAAAGCTGCAGGCATTTTTGGCACCGATGGTCAAGCAGGCCCAGCAAGATGCCCACCGACAGCAAACGATGAACAACTTCAAACGGTTGGCGTTGGCGATGCATAACTTTCACGCCAAGCAAGGTTTCCTGCCTGGCAAGTACACGGTCGATGCTAAGGGTCGGCCGCTGCTCAGTTGGCGCGTCGCTCTGTTGCCCTATTTGGAACAGGCACCGCTGTATGCCAAGTTCAAACTGGATGAACCGTGGGACAGCGAGCACAATCGCCCGTTGGCCGAACAGATGCCGGAGGTGTTCAGTATCGCCGGAGATGATCTGCCAGCAGGCAAGAGCCGTATTCGGCTGCCCGTGATTGCGGGCGGTCTATGGTCGGGCGAGGGTCCGCCACGCACCTTACGAGACATCACCGACGGCACGAGCGCAACGGTTTGGATCGCAACTGCCCCCAAATCGGCGGCGGTTGCCTGGACGAAACCGGACGACTGGCAACTGGACGAAGCCAAGTTGAAAGAACAGTTCTTTGGGGATCAACCTTACGCCGTGTCAGGCTACGCCGACGGCTCGGTGCACGTTCTAACGCCCGCCATCGCCGCCAAGACACTTAAAGCCCTGCTGACGATGGCAGGTAGAGAAGTCGTTCAGCAAGACGATGTGAAGTGACATCGGTTTCGCTGAGCTCTCAGATGGTCTTCTGATTTACTGCGAAAATCATCAAGCCGATTCCTGGCTTGACCTGATCGTGCCTGGCCAAATTGGCTCATCGTATCCAGTATTTCGCTGAACAGCCAACCTCGGTTCCACTTTCAGAAACGTCGCCGCCCACCCAACGGCGGGCAGCAACTCCACCTACACCAGTGACAGTTTTCGAATCAGGCGACACGCCGGACCCTGCCTGTCCCCCATCCGGATGATCCCAAGCGACAAATTGTGTCACATTTTCCCCTCCCGCGGCGCGAACGTGGCTTTCCACTCCCTAATGGACAGCTAGAATTAAAAATCAGCGACGATCGTCGGTGTGTAGTGATGTGCGGTGGAGTCTAGCGACGTCCGCGCCACTCCCCCTCTGTCCCCTTTGTCATGAGCGTAGCCTCACGCGTGTGGAGATCATTGCTTCTTGCGGAGCGTAGCTTCGTTTTACCGAACCTTCCTTTCCCTTTGCCAAGCCGACCTCGCATTACCGAACGAGGTTACTCGAATCCATTCGGGATGGCGAAGCGACCGGATCCCATTGTCCTTACTTTCCTTTTTCGGAGTCTCCCATGTCCGCTCAAAAACGCCCAGGTTTTACCCTGGTGGAACTATTGGTGGTCATCGCCATCATTGGCGTCCTTGTTGGCTTGTTGTTGCCCGCCGTTCAAGCAGCCCGCGAGGCAGCTCGCCGGATGAGTTGCAGCAATAATTTCAAACAAATTGGCTTAGGAATCCACAACTACCATTCGGCCTACAATCAACTGCCCACCCACGGCACCGGGACGAACCATCGTTCCGGCGGAACGCCGGACGCCACCAGCGCGGCTCAGGTGCCGACGTCCAATAACCGGCTGGAATTGAGCTGGCTTGTTGGGCTGATGCCGTTCATCGAACAACAAGCGTTGTGGGAACAGATCAGTAATCCGCTAAAGGACCCAATTACCGGCGCAATCTTTCCATCCATGGGGCCAAGCCCTCGGCGATGGGCGGGTGAGCAAGCGATCGCTCGCTACGAGCCATGGGCGACCGAAGTTGCGGCTCTGCGATGCCCGAGCGACCCCGGCGTTGGATTACCCGCGGCGGCACGGACCAACTACGTTGCCTGTGTTGGTGACTCGGTGTTCCGGCCCGCTGGACCGCTCAGTGATGACGGCTCCTCGAGCTCGGCGACGTTCGAAGAATCGCGAGCGGCAAACCGAGGCGTCTTTGTCCCTCGCGCGAAAATGGGTTTCCGTGATATCTTGGACGGCTTGGCCAATACGATCGCCGCAGGCGAATGTAACACCGACCTGGGCGACAACGACGTAACCACGCGTGCGGCGATGACGACGGGAACCAACCCTGGGTTTGCGGGTGGTGCTCAGGCATGCGATGCCCACATCGACCCTCAGCGTCCTCAGTTCTGGAGTGCGTCAGCCGCCTTCGCGCTTCACCAGGGTGGCGGAACCGAATCCGAGCAACGTCGTGGCTACAAGTGGTTCATGATGCGAACACTGTGGGGACACATGCACACCATCAGTCCACCGAACAGCCCGTTGTGCATGAACAACAACAACTTCAATACGGGGCTCTGTCCACCAAGCAGTCGCCATCAAGGCGGATGCCATGTGTTGATGGCCGACGGCGCGGTGAAGTTCGTCACCGAATCGATCGAAGCCGGCAACCAGACAAGTGCCAATGTGGGCAACGTGTCAGGATCGTTGCCCCCAGGCACGCAAAGTCCATATGGATTGTGGGGTGCGTTGGGAACACGCGCTGCGAAAGAAACCGAATCATCGATTCCATAACGGTCTCGATTCCCCCACCTCCCTTTCTCTCGTCCCCGTTTTTTTCTGGACCAATTTCACCCACTTCACAACAGGTCGACTTACCGTGAATACGCTTAAACTCTTTAGCCTCCTGATCGCTGCGACCGTCATGGGATTCACCCTCGGCTGTGGCTCGGACTCTTCGACATCTCAGACACCTCAAGGTGCGTTTGATGAATTTGCCGAAGAGAACCCCGCACCTCCGACGGTCCCCGTTGCGGATGAGTAGCACTCGGCATCGATGGCGGTATCGTTGACATTGAGTTCGCCATCGTTTGTCTCGGCCATCATTATTGCTTGTCGCGGAGCCATTGCTCCGCAGGCAAGCATGCGGACGGAAAGCGAATGACTCGATCGCTCGAGTCGCGACACAGTCACATTGATACACAGTCACATTGATACGCAGTCACATCGATATGGTCGCATGATCCTGATGACAAACTTCGCTGCAGTGTGAAACGGACCGCTGGCGTTCACGCTCTCTTATGGCCGGGGCCCTCTCAATTGAAGGGCCTTTTTGATTAACGGCCTGCATTGCTTGCGGCCAATGCCATCTACTTTGGGTAGCGGTGTGGCGCAGGGCCCGCCCGGTTGCAGCGAGCAAAGCGTTCGAAATTGACCGGGCGAGGCCCCGCGCCGCTCCGCTAAGAAAACCACCCGTTTAGTGCCAAAACAGATGGCATTGGGCTAGCGACGCCAACTTGCTCGCCCCGGCGATCCCCACCCCCGGGTTCGAATCACCGCTTGCTCCGACGCGACGGTTCAGCGATGGGCACTGGTTGGCTAGCATCGCCACTGTTAGACTGGACAAAAGTTAGCCGCAGCTAATTGCCGAAGATTGCGTCGATCGTTGTAAGTGTGCGGTTGCGTCATACTTGGAGCCTAAACTGCTGTGAAACGTTCCCTCTCTCTCGTCTTACTGCTGTTCGCGGCGACTTTTGGTTGTGACAGCTCGAATGAAACCTCCGCGCCAACCGATGTGAATCGAGCCACCGCAACCGTGGATCCCGATTCACCGATTGCCGTCACGACGACGGTCGGGATGGTGGCCGACCTGGTCCGCAGCGTCGGCGGCGACCGCGTCAACGTCACGCAAATCTGTGGCTCGGGTGTCGATCCGCACCTGTACAAGGCGACTCGTGACGACGTCGCAACGATGATGCGAGCCGACGTGATCTTCTATTCGGGGCTGATGCTGGAAGGCAAAATGACCGACACACTGGTCAAAATGGCCCGCAACAAGCCGGTCGTCGCGGTCACCGAAGCCATCGATCCGGCAGCCCTACTGGAACCCGATGATTTCGCCGGTCACTACGATCCGCACGTCTGGATGGATGTGTCGGCGTGGTCGAAATGTGCCACGGTGATCGCGGACGAATTGGCTGCGATCGACCCTCCGTCAGCCTCGGCATACCAAGAGCGGGCCGCAGCATTGCAAGAACAACTTGCCGAGCTCCATGCCTACGGCAAACGAGTGATTGCGACGATCCCCAAGGACCGTCGCATTTTGGTGACGTCGCACGACGCATTCAATTATTTTGGTCGTGCCTATGACTTGGAGGTGATCGGAGTGCAAGGGATCTCGACGGAATCCGAAGCGGGACTGCAACAGATCAATGAACTGGTTGACCTACTAGTCGATAAAAAAGTGAAATCGGTGTTCGTCGAAAGCAGCGTGCCTCGAAAGAGCATCGACTCGTTAGTCGAGGGAGCTCATTCGCGAGGCCACGACGTTCGCGTCGGTGACAAAGAATTATTTAGCGACGCAATGGGAGCGTCCGGGACCTATGAAGGAACCTACATCGGAATGCTCGACCACAACATGACCGCGGTGGCTCGCGGCTTAGGTGGCGAGGCCCCCGAGAAAGGTTTCCAAGGTAAACTGAGCCCATGAGCCAAGCTGCCGCAACGCCGAAACCAGAAAACCCTCCGTCATCGATTGCATTGTCGGTCGATGACTTGACGGTCGCTTACCACCGCAAACCGGTGATTTGGGATGTCGGTTTCGATTTGCCCGCTGGTTCGCTGATCGGCGTGGTTGGCCCCAACGGGGCGGGCAAAAGCACATTACTAAAAGCGGTCATGGATTTGGTGCCGGTCGCGTCGGGCCGCGTCAAAGTTTTCGGCGATACCTACCGTCGCAATCGGAACCGCGTTGGTTATGTGCCCCAGCGAGAAAGTGTCGACTGGGACTTCCCGGTCGATGCACTCGACGTGGTCGCGATGGGGCTGTACAGCAAGATCGGATGGTGTTTTCCGGTTCGCAAGAAACATCGCCAAGCCGCGATGGAAGCGCTCGACCGAGTCGGAATCGCGGACCTTGCGCGTCGCCAAATCAGCCAATTATCAGGCGGCCAACAACAGCGAACCTTTCTGGCGCGAGCCCTCGTTCAAGACGCCGATCTGTATCTGATGGACGAACCCTTTGCCGCAGTTGACGCGTCCACAGAAAAGGCCATTGTCGAGATCCTGCGTGAACTAAAATCACGCGGCAAGACGGCGGTCGTGATTCACCATGACTTGCAAACCGTCCCCGAATATTTTGATTACGTCGTGCTGTTGAACATGCGGGTCGTGGCCCACGGCCCCGTGGAAGAGACCTTTACCTCGGAAAACCTGAACAAGACCTACGGGGGACGCTTGACGTTATTGGACGAAGTCAGCGAGGCAATGCGGCGCCGGGAGCGATCGCTGTGAATCGGATCGTGTTGTTCTTGCTGCTCGCATTCATCTCCGCATTTGCGGCACCGACACAAACGTCTGCCCAATCGATCACCGACCGACGTATCGAGTGGCCTAGTGGCGAGCAGTGGCGACGAGTCGTGCTGCTGGAGGACTACAACACTCGCGTCGTGATCTTCGGTGTCGCGGTGCTAGGAGTGGCCTCAGGTTTGGTCGGCAGCTTCACGCTGTTGCGAAAGCGTGCGCTGCTGGGCGATGCCCTCTCGCATGCCAGTTTGCCGGGGATCGCCGTGGCGTTTATCATCGCCAGTGTGATGGGGATGGATGGCAAAACATTGCCAATCTTGCTGTTCGGCGCCACCGTCTCTGGATTGCTTGGTGTCGGATTAGTCGTGGTGATCCAGCGTCAGACACGACTAAAGGAGGACGCAGGATTAGGGATCGCATTGAGTGTCTTTTTCGGCGCCGGGATGGCGTTACTGGGTGTGGTCCAGCAAATGGACAAGGGAAGTGCCGCAGGACTGGAGAGCTTTATCTATGGCAAGACCGCTTCGATGAACGCTTACGACGCGAGACTGATCGCCGCTGTCTCGTCTTTCGCGACCCTCGGATGCTTGCTGCTGTTCAAAGAATTCAAGCTGCTTTGCTTTGACGAGAATTTCGCTGGATCTAGGGGCATGCCCGTCGTGCTACTAGACATGACGCTGATGGCACTGGTGGTGCTCGTGACAATCGTGGGACTGCAAGCGGTGGGCTTGATTCTGATGGTTGCATTGATGGTGATTCCCGCGGCTGCGGGGCGTTTTTGGAGCGAAAAAATGTGGGCGGTCGCCGGGTTGGCGGCGTTACTCGGGGGAATTGGCGGCGTCGTCGGTGCGGCATCCAGTGCATTATTCCCCCGCCTACCCTCAGGCGCGATGATCGTGTTGACCTGTACCGTGTTGTTTTTGTTTAGCATGATGTTCGGGACCGCGCGAGGCGTGTTGGTGCGTTTTCTGAGACGACATCGCTTGAATCGCCGGGTGCGAAAACAGCATTTACTGAGAGGCATCTACGAATTGCTGGAATCCAAACCGGCGATGGAGCAAGCCAAACGCAATATGTCCGTCCCGACCAAGGAACTGCTGTCGATTCGCAGTTGGTCCAGCCCCCAGTTGCGACGCACCATTGCTCAGGCAGAAAGCGATCAGTACCTGGTGCAACGCGATGGCACCGTTCGCTTAACCCAAGCGGGTTACGCTGAAGCCGCTCGCTTGACGCGGCAACACCGATTGTGGGAACTGTATCTGATAACGTATGCAGAAGTGGCTCCCGGCCGCGTCGATCGTGATGCCGACGATATCGAACATGTCCTCGAACCCGAGCTTGTCGATGAACTTGAGGCGTTGCTTGATCAAGAGCCCCTGCAGATTTCCGTTCCTGCAAGTCCGCACGCCACGATCAGCGAACCGTCCGATACGCGGAGGTTGCGCCGATGATCTGGGAGTGGCAACTTGATGGCTGGATTGTGGCGGCAGGGATGTTGTGCGCGATCGCTTCGGCGCTGTTGGGAAATTTCTTGGTACTCCGTCGATTGAGCATGCTGGGCGATGCGGTTTCGCATGCCATTTTGCCAGGCTTGGCAGTCGCGTTTTTCATCAGCAACAGCCGCAGCAGTTTGCCGATGTTCTTGGGTGCGGTGATTGTCGGTATTTTGACCGCATTGTTTACCGAATGGATTCGCGGTGTCGGCAAGGTAGATGAAGGGGCGTCGATGGGCGTCGTTTTCACGTCGCTGTTTGCGCTAGGGTTGGTCATGATTGTGCAGGCAGCGGATCGCGTTGACTTGGACGCTGGCTGTGTGCTGTATGGTGCAATCGAATCGACGCATCTCGATCGCGTCGAACTTTTGGGCTTCGATATTCCACGAGCGGTGGCAGTGCTGCTTGGCGTGACGATCGTCAATCTTTTGTTCGTCGTCATCTTCTTTAAAGAACTCAAGCTCAGCTCATTCGATCCGTCACTAGCGACATCGATGGGATTTTCGGCTACCGTGATGCACTACGCCTTGATGGTATTGGTGGCGGTAACCGCGGTGGCGAGCTTTGAAAGTGTCGGCAACATCTTGGTCGTCGCGATGTTCATCGTTCCTCCCGCGACTGCGAACTTATTAACAGATCGACTGGGCCGCATGATCGTGCTGTCAAGCATCATCGCGGCGGTCGGTGCGGCCAGCGGTCATGTCGCCGCCGTCGTCGTTCCCACTTGGTTTGGCTATCACAGCACAACCACCGCGAGTATGATGGCGGTGATGGTTGGTGTGTTTTTCGTGATCGCGTTACTGTTTGCGCCGCGTCAAGGATTGATCGTCCGCTGGGTTCGCAACCGCGCGTTGTCATTGCAAATATTGTGCGATGATATTGTCGCCTATCTGTATCGGCAACAAGAGCGATCCGAACCAGTGGACACCGTGCCCTCGACAAACGAACGTGAACTCGCCGACGAGTTGTTCGCCAAACGCTGGCAGCTTCGCATGGCCCTACTAACACTGTGGCGGCGCAACGAGTTGGCTCTTGACGATAACGGCTACTGCTTGACCGACGACGGCCGGCAACATGCCCGCGAGCTGGTGCGTTCGCACCGTTTGTGGGAGCAGTATTTGGTTTCGGAAGTCAGCTTGGACGCAACCCGAATTCACGACAAGGCCGAGCGACTCGAGCACTTTACCGACCGCCAATTGCGTGACCAATTATGCGACGCCACGGAATCGCCTTCACGCGACCCGCACGGCAGCGAAATCCCGAGCGAACAAGAGTAAGAGCGTGCGGCAGGGCATGCTGCCAAGTGGTGCCCGCCTCACGAATTATCGGTAGTGGATGAGGCAACGAATCCCGTGTGGCTCATTTCAGCGAGCGTTCTCGTGAGTTCGTGCAGGAAGGTAGAATTGCGACGGGACTCGTGGCCTCGTCCACTACCGGAATCTTTTGATTATGACGCAAAACGCATGATTCCCACGCTAGAATTCATAGTACTATCTGCGACGGTCCCCACGCCCCCCCCCCTCCCCAACAAAACCCAACGAGAGACATTATGCGGCCCCCCACCCTTGCGATTCCCCATACGGTAGTGCGAACGTTTGCCTTGAGCCTTGTTTTACTGCTCTCGGTTTCAGGGGTGACAAAGACGGAGGCCGCCGACGCTTCGGCGAATCGGCCCAACATCGTTTTCATCATTGCCGATGACTGTACGTTTCGTGACATTGGTTGTTACGGAGGCCAGGCTCACACGCCTAACATCGACCAATTGGCCCAGTCGGGGATGAAGTTCAACCGCTGTTTCCAGGCGGCACCGATGTGTTCGCCAACGCGGCACAACTTGTACACGGGGCTCTACCCGGTGAAGTCGGGCGCGTACCCAAACCACACGTTCGCGGCGGATGGAACGCAGAGCATCGTTCACTATTTGAAACCGCTGGGGTACCGAGTCGCACTTTCGGGCAAAACCCACATTGGCCCCCAACAGGTATTCCCGTTTGAATACATCGGAAAAAAGAATCCGGATATGAAGCAGATTGACAAACTGTTTTCGGAGTGTCGTGATTCGGAAACGCCATTTTGTCTGTTCGCCTGTTCCAACGAGCCTCATTCGCCTTGGAACATGGGGGACGCGTCGCAATACCCGCCTGCCAAAATCAAACTGCCGCCCTACATCGTCGACACGCCGCAAGTGCGTGAGGATTTCAGCGACTACCTCGCCGAAGTCACCTATTTTGATGACCAAGTCGGCCAAATTTTGCAGCTACTCGATAAGCATCAATTCAGCGACAATACGTTGGTGATGGTGGTGTCGGAACAGGGCAACGCGTTTCCCTTTGCAAAGTGGACTTGCTACGGCAACGGGCTGCAATCCGCGATGATCGTCCGTTGGCCGGGCAAGGTCCAACCGGGCACGGTCACCGATGCGATGGTCGAATATGTCGACGTGACGCCAACCTTCATCGCCGCAGCCGGAGCGGCCCCGCAACCTGACTTAGACGGCAAGAGCTTCATCCCTGTGTTGGCCGGCGAAACGGACCAGCACAAATCGTTTAGCTACGGCATCATGACGACGCGAGGCATCATCAATGGCAGCGACGCGTACGCAATCCGAACGGTGCGTGGGCAACAGTACCGGTTGATTTGGAATCTGAATCACGAAACTAAGTTCACCAATGCGTGCACCCAGGCTCCCTACTTTCAATCGATGGTCGAGGCGGCCAAAGCCGGCGACAGCAACGCAAAAGAGCTGGTCAATCGCTACTACTATCGTCCCGAACTAGAGCTGTACGACTGTAATGCCGATCCATTGGAAATGAACAATCTGGCCGAAAACCCCGAGTACGCCAGCGTCATCAAGGAATTGAAGAGCAACCTTGATCAGTGGATGGCGTCGCAAGGCGACGAGGGAATCGAAACCGAATACGACGCGATCCTGCACCAACACGCCTACAAGGGCATGACGCGTGAACAGGCTCGCAAGGCATGGGAAACGAAGAATTCCAAAAAAGGAAAGCAGCAAGGCGGTAACGGCAAGAAACGCAAAGCCAACAAGTCCGCAGGGGAATAGGGGGGTTC
Source organism: Novipirellula rosea (assembly GCF_039541335.1). Taxonomy (NCBI): domain Bacteria; kingdom Pseudomonadati; phylum Planctomycetota; class Planctomycetia; order Pirellulales; family Pirellulaceae; genus Novipirellula; species Novipirellula rosea. The sequence goes on from NZ_BAABGA010000012.1 coordinate 55,925, forward strand.
GTCGACGAATCAAAGGGATGGGGACTATGCCGCGTTAGCGTTTCGCTCCAACGCGGTGAAGCATTTTTACCGTAGCGGAAGTCGTCAACGGCTTGTTGAATTAATCCAATTGCAAATCGAAATGGTGAGCCGTGGGCCGTAAGGCACCGGGTAACGCGTGGGACCCGGCCGCTGACGCGTCGCGGCTCACTAAATCAACAAGTCGTCAACACTTTCGTTCCATGACGTTCGCTCCCCGAAACTCTTGGCGAGTTTCGCTACGTTGGAACGAGGTTAGCGATGGTAGCGACCTCGACGCCAAATCGGTACATTGATCGCATCCCTTGACGTGGCCTTGAACCAGGATTTGACAGGCTTTTGACGACACAATCGACCGAAACCAGCGAAAAGCTGGACCAGATAAAGAGCGAAATCGCCAAACATGTCGTCGGCCAGCAGCCGCTGATCGACCGGTTGATGTTGGCGCTATTGTGTAATGGCCATGTGTTGTTAGAGGGGGTGCCTGGGATCGCCAAGACGTTGACGGTCAATTGTTTGGCCAAGGCGATCGACGCAGACTTTAGCCGCATCCAGTTCACTCCCGATCTGTTGCCGGGCGATCTCACCGGCACGTTGGTGTACGACCCGCGGCACCATGTCTTTACCCCTGAGAAAGGGCCTGTGTTCGCCAACTTGCTACTGGCCGATGAAATCAACCGGGCGCCAGCCAAGGTGCAATCGGCGCTGCTCGAAGCGATGCAGGAAAAACAAGTCACGCTGGGCAAAGAGACCTTTGATCTGCCGTCGCCATTTCTTGTCTTGGCGACTCAGAATCCGATCGAGCAAGAGGGGACCTACGCGCTTCCCGAAGCCCAAGTCGATCGGTTTATGTTCAAGTTAAAAGTGGGCTACCCCAGCATGGACGAAGAACTCGTGATCATGCAGCGGATGGCAAAGACTCGTTCCGAGGTGAACATCCAACCGGTGTTGTCGCTTGATGAATTGATGCAGATGCGAAGCACACTCGACGCGACGTTCTTGGACGAAAAGATCGAACGTTACATTATTCGGTTGGTGGACTGTACACGTCATCCAGCAAAGTACGGACTGGATATCGAGCGTTATGTCCGATTCGGAGCGTCACCACGCGCATCGATCTACTTGTCACTGGCGGCCCGCGGGAACGCGATGATGCAGCAGCGTGACTACACCGTCCCTCAGGATGTGAAGGACGTCGCCCATGATGTTTTGCGGCATCGATTGGCGATCTCGTATCGCGCGGAAGCCGAGTCGATCACGTCCGATGATTTGCTGGATCAAATGTTATCAACGGTGCCGGTTGTCGAGTCATGATTCCTGATTCGCTTTCCAACACCGACGCTCAACTTTCCCTATTAGAATTGAAATGCCGTCGCCCAGTCGAACATCTGCTGGCGGGCGAATATCACTCGGTTTTCCGTGGTCAAGGAATTGAATTCGAGGATGTACGGCGATATCAGCCGGGCGACGATGTGCGATCAATGGACTGGAAGGTCACCGCACGGACGGGCGAACCGCACATCAAACGCTACATCGAACAGCGAGAACAGTTTCTGTATTTGTTGGTCGACGTCTCGGCGTCGATGATCCAGTCGAGCGGCGGTCGCAAACGCGCGCTGATCACCGAACTGTGTGCGCTGCTAACGATGGCCGCGGTGCGGAACAACGACCGCGTCAGTCTGATCCTGTTTACCGATCGTGTCGAAATGGTGATCCCGGCTGGAAAGGGTCGTTCGCATGCGTTACGGATCATGGACACGATGCTGAACTTCGAGCCCACCGGCCGGGAAACCGCATTCAAGGCGGTGTTGAGCCGGTTTGGTCATATGGCACGAAAACACTCGGTGGTGTTCGTGATTTCGGATTTTTTGGCGTCCGACTACTTTGACGAACTCCGCGCATTGGCGGCCCGCAATGATCTGAATGCCGTCAATGTGCTTGATACGCAAACGCAGCTCGCCGCATCCACCGAACTGGTTCACATGGAAGACACCGAGACGGGATCGCAGCGTTATGTCGATTTGAAGTGCACGAAGCAGCAAACCGACGAGCACCCTATCGCGCTGCAGGAACAGATGCTGCAGAGCGGCATCGGATTGATGGAGCTGGGTGTTGACGAAGACTGCGTGACGGCACTGGCGAGCTATTTCCAGTCGCGGCATCGACGTGTTGCTGACGAGACGGGTGGCTAAATGTTGCGTTGTGCTCTCGGTTCCATTTTACCGTTCGTTTTTATCACGATCTTGGCAACCGTTACGATCGCGGCGGAAATTGCGGGATCGGCGGAAAGCAAGCTCAGCCCGAAATCGTTTGGCATTACCGTGCGGTTTATCCCTGACCATGCCAGCCCAGGGGACGTCGTGCAACTGCGGGCCGAGATGGACCGAGACGCGTGGGGCCAGTTCGATTTGCATGTTCCTGCAAACCCAGACATGCACGCGATCACCGTGGAAAAACTCCCTCTGCAATACCAGGACGGACGTTATCAACAGCGGCAAAGTTTGGTGTTTCAACCCAAGCGTTCTGGGTCGCTGCGAGTGTCAGGTGCGACCATCGATGTCGTGACCTCGCGCGGTCGGCAAACGGTAACGATCCCTGATCTGACGCTGGTGATTGAGCCAATCGGAATCACCGACACCGCGACGACGCCTGTGCCATTGCCGACCTCAACGCCGGCGCAGTCATCGCAGTCGCTGAGTTTTTTTGCAGCCGCTGTCGGCATCGGCTTGGTGTTTTTGCTCGCGATCTTCGTTGTCGCTCGAAAGCACCGGAATCGGCAACCCACGGTCGCACCGTCCACCTCGCAGTCACCGCCGCCAACGGACGATCTCGTACATTTGCTGCAGTCCGGCCAAATGCCGCGTCACGAATTGGAACGGTTGCTGGCCGACCCGAACTTTACCGCATCGGTTGACGTGCGTGCGGCGATCGAGCGAGCGGTTTACGCCGAAGACTACGACACTGCGCAACTTGCCCAACAGTTGCAACAGCAGGAGGGGAGATGAGTTTCGCCTATCCCTGGCTGCTGCTGTTGTTGCCGGTTCCTACGATATTGGCATGGCGGATGCGAATTGCGCGTCCTAGTTTGCAGGTCCCGTCGCTACAACTTTGGCAACATACCGATCGCGGACGTGCTCGTTACCTGTGGCTGCTACCGCTGCTTCGCATCGTCTCGCTGATGCTCTTGATCGTGGCACTGGCCAGACCGCAAGCGGGAAGCACGCACACGGTCCAGGTGTCCGAAGGAATCGCGATTGAGTTGTTGGTCGACGTCAGCAGCAGTATGGACATGAGCATCCAGCTGCCTGACAAAAAACAGAACAGCCGCATGCAGGTGGCCAAGGAATTGGTGGAACGCTTCATCGCGGGCGACGGCGAAAAATTGAAGGGACGCGAAGGCGATCTGCTGGGGCTGATCACGTTTGCAAGGTACGCCGACACACGTAGCCCGTTGACGTTTGGGCACGAAGCACTGCTGCAATTGGTTCGCGACCTCGAAATCCAACAGCGGCCCAACGAAGACGGCACCGCTTATGGAGATGCCTTGGCGATTGCCGCTGCCCGTCTGCGACAACTCGATGATCCCGACGTTCGCGAGCGACGATCGTTCGAAAGTGAAATTTCCAGCCGCGTGATCATCCTGCTGACCGACGGAGAGAACAACTCGGGGCAACATTTGCCAGTCGAGGCCGCGGGATTGGCGAAAGAGTGGGGCTGCCGCGTCTACTGCATCAGCTTGGGGGATCATGCCCCTCCATCGATATCCGCGTCATCGTCGTCCGCACCGCTTGCAGATCCGCCGCTTTCCGAAGCCGAACGTGTGCTGGAACACATTAGCAGCGAAACGGGGGGCATTTTTCGCACCGCTCACGATTTCGAGTCGTTGTTGGCGGTGTATTCCGAGGTGGATCAATTAGAGCGTTCCCGCATCGTGACGCGCCAATACACGCGAGTCGCCGAGTGGTTCGGGTTGCCATTGGCCGTTTCGCTATCGATATTGATTATTGCTCTTGTGCTCGAAGCCACGTGGTTACGGACGGTGCCATGACGTTCTTTACCTTTCAAAATCCGAGCATGCTTGCACTGCTGGTGATGCTGTTGCCGGTGGCGTGGTTGCTTCGCCGTGCGCAGCGTCGCCGAAAGAGTGTCATCGATGCGATGGGCGGCGATCTTGGCCAGCGATCGCCATGGCGTGACCGGCTTTGCTTGGCGGCGATGCTGTTATTGATCCTTGCGTTAGCGCGTCCTGGGATTTCACCGCAACGTCACTCGGTGGCCAAAAGTGGGCGTGACGTGGTGTTTGTCCTCGATGTCTCGCAAAGCATGTTGGCCGAGGATGCTTATCCGTCGCGATTGGATGCCGCCAAAGACGCGATTCGTGACGCACTGGACCACTTGCAATCCGAACGAGTGGCATTGGTCGTGTACGCGGGCAGTGCCAACATTCTCTGTCCGCTGACGTTCGATTACGACTTTGTGCGATACGTGTTGGACCAAGCCACTCCGCGAACCGTCGATTTCGGCGGCACCACCTTACTATCCGCCACCGAAAAGTGTGCCGACAGCATCTTTACCGAACAGCGCAAAGGGATGCAGGATTTGATCGTCCTGACCGACGGCGAAGAACACGGAACGCACAATCAGCGGATCGCGAAACTGCTGAACGAGCATGACTCGGGATTACTGCTCGTTGGCATTGGCGACACAGCGTCAGGTTCACGCATTCCTATCACCGGCGACGACGGCGCGACGGAGTACTTGAAACACGACGGACAATTTGTCACGACGCGATTGAACGAAAGCGGACTTCGAGAGCTTGCTCGTTTGGCGAGCGGCGCCACCTACGTCTCGGCAGGAACGTCGGCATTTGATCTGGCTGGTCTGTATTGGCAATACGCGAGCGAGAAACCCATCGCCGATGTCGGCGGAAGCGACACCTACGTTACTTATCAAGAGCTTGGATTCCCGCTGATGGGGCTGGCATTAGCGATGTTATTGATCGCCGAGCGGCAGCATCGTTCGCACGGACGCAGGCGAACACGATTACCAGTGCAGCAGATTGCGGCCTTGCTTTTCATCGCCGCCATCAGCGTCGTGACAACGCCATCATTGTCGGCCGAGGAAACCGGTGTGGCGACGCAGTTCGCCGAAGCCGTACGGCTACAATCCGCAGGCCGGACGGCGGATGCGATGGAGATCTATGACGCGATCGAATCGAGCATCGTGGCCGGCCAGATTTCGGCTCAGCAAACCGCAGCACTGCGATTCAACCAAGGGCTGTGCTACTTGGATCTAGCCGCCAAGGACGCGGATGTGGAACCGAGAGCCGCCTTGTCAAACGTCGAGCAAGCCCAGACCTGTTTTCTGGATGCATGCCGGATGTCACCCGAGCTCGAGCGTGCGAGGATGCGACTCGATCCGACCGCAAACTGGATCACTCAGCTGCAACAGCAAATCGAACAAGAGGATGAGCGACAGCAGGAACTGCAAGAGCAACTTCAAAATTTGATCGAGCTGCTTCAGGAACTGCAACAAAAACAAACGGACTTGAGCGACAAGGTTCCCAGCCGACCGGTCCCAGGGCGTCGCCATCCGGCGGTTGCCCAACCGCCGGATGGCGAACCGGAAACTGCGGCCGAGGATGGCAAACAATTCTCGCAACAGCAGCGACAATTGCATCAAGAAGGAATTGCGATCGACGCGGCCATGCAGACACTCGACCAAGCGATGTCGCAATCGGTTCCGTCCGAAGACACGCAACCGCTAAGCGTACTGGAAGAGCCACTGAGGCTGATGAAACAAGTGATCACGGCCCAAGACTTGGCGGTCGATCCGCTACGGCAATGGAGCCGCTGGGCCAATGCTCGCGACCTACAACAGATTGCCATTCGCAAGATCCAAGAGATCCTGGACCTGTTGGCCAGCGACAGTTCCGAAGACTCGGACGAAGGCGACTGGGACGATGAAGAGTCCTACGAAGACATGATGGAATCGAGCGAGTCCGATGAAGCGATGATGTCGTCGATGCAAGGGGAAGGCGAATTTGCCAGCGGCGGAGAAATGCAACCGTTGCCGGTCCCCAACTATTCGGTGGAAGACATTTTGATGCAAGAGCAGGGCAGTCTGCAATTTCGCCAACAACAGCGAGCCAAGAGCAACCAAGGCAAAGTGGAGAAAGATTGGTGAGCCATCGATGGCATCTCGAATTGTTGAGGACGCTTGGAATCGTTTTGGCTCTTGCCGCTGCGAACGTTGCCGGTGCGCAGTTAAACAATGAAGATGCGGATGCCCAAGTGTCATCCACCGAGACACCAGCGACCGAGGCACCAGCGACCGAGCCCGAACTCGAAATCGTCGAAATCCCGATCAAACTCAAAGAGCAATCCTGGTTCACCGACGTGGTTGCAACGGTCGTGATCGAATTCCCCGAAGCGGTGGAGCAACCGGAATCGTTGCCGCCGGATGACAAGGATGTTTCGTTTGTCGGCTTGGAGCTGAACGCTCCCTCCACGTCAAATTTCCGCGAACCCGAGGCGGTGGTTCGATTTGTCCCGCAGCATCCTGGCGTATCGGTTTTTCCATCGCTCGAGTTCCGATCGGCAACCCATCTTTACCGTACTCTGCCCACGCAATTCCTGGTCAGCGTCCCTCAGCCGAGTTCAAACATGCAGTTTGAATTTCGACCAGAAAAAACATCGGTCTACGTCGGCGAACCGGTGCGAGTGAATGTCAAATGGTCGAGCCAGGAAGAGACAAACCGATTTCGCTCACTGCAATGTTATCCGGACATTTTTCGAAACCACGATGCCGAGGTGGTAATTCCTCGCTGCACCGCCCCCGAAGAACAGCAGATGGGAATGCCACTGGGCGGTCGAAGAATCATTGTTCCTCGTGTGCCGCCCGACGGCAAACCAGCCTTGTTCGGCACGGTCGAGTTTCCATTGTTCATTCGTTTTCATGAACCCAACACGGTCAACATCGGCCCCACGCGTTTAGAGTGTGCCCTGCTGAAGAGACCCGAAGGCGCGTTCGCTCCTTATGCCGCCTATTACAACAATGGATTGTTCGAGCCATTTTCGGCGCTGAAGTCATACGAGCGAGTCTATGTGGAATCCGAACAAACGCAGGTCCGCGTGCTTCCGCTGCCGTCGGAAAATCGCTCGGAATGGTTTAGCGGGTTGTTCACTCCATGCAAGATTGATGTCACGTCGGCAACCGATGAGATCACGGTCGGGCAAGTTCTGCAAATCGACGTCCGTGTGCATAGCGACGCACCGCACGGAATGCTCGAACTTCCACCGCTATCGTTGCAGCGGAGTTTGCGGGGACGGTTCCACGTCTCAAGCGAAATGGGGCGAACCTGGCACCCCGATGGAACCAGTTTCCGAATCCGTGTGCGTCCGTTGACCACCAACATCACCGCGTTTCCATCGCTGCGAATCCAAGTCTTTGACGCAGAGGCGGGCGAATATCGCTTCATCCAAACCGCAGCGATTCCCCTGAAAGTACTCGCGGATGACGGACGCGACTTTTTCGAAGTACGAACGCTCCTCGCCGAACGAACTCTGACCGAACAACCCGAAGGGGTTTGGCACAACGCACAACCAGGCATCATGAGTCCATTTTTGAATCACGCGATTGGGATTTTGGCAGACTACTTTTGGTTGTGGATGATCTCCACCACCGTGTTGTTTGCCTTTGCTGTGCCTTGGGTCCGCGAGCGACGGCGTCGTGCGACTCACCCGGTTTACCGACGACAAGTAGCCGCTTACCAGGAACTGCTGCGGCAACCCGAGGGCAGCGTACAAAAGTGGGACGCCTTTCTGCGATTTTTGGCTACCGGATTCTCGGTGCCACCGAACGCTTGGACGATCCAGGACACTCAAAATCGTCTGCGTGAGATTGAGCTTTCACAATCCGACATCGACTTGATCGCGAAAACCCATGCCGTTGCGGACAGATCCGATTTTTCGTCACAGAAATCCACCGCCTCGATCCCTGAACTCAACGGGGTAGCAAGTCGACTGTTTGCAAAGCTCCGCCGCCTTTCGGTTTTCGCATGGATTGTCTTCTGCATGACTCCGCTGCCCGCGGTCGCATCGGAGTGGAGCGAGGCGGAAGTGCTTTTTGATCAAGCCATCCACTCGGATCCTGGATTGCCAGAAACCGAATCGTTGTTCAAGCAAGCGGCGTTAAAATTCGAGAGTGCTGCCGGCGACGCCCGACAACGAGGACATGCCTGGTACAACGCTGGCAATGCATGGTTCAAAGCAGGCGAGCTAGGTCGGGCGATCGCATGTTATCGTCAAGCACAGGTGTATCGACCGTTTGACGACAAGGTCCGCGAAAACTTGAAAGCCGCACGGGCGTTGGCGGTCGATGCCATCGACGATGTCCGCGCAGACCGTTTCCTACGTTGGCCGCTGCGATGGATCTGCGCAGCGTTGGTCCTCAGTTGGACATTGTTTCTGAGTTTGCTGCTCGTGCACCTTCGCTACCGAACAAGGACGACGGCGGCGGTGGTGATGTTGGCGGCGTCCAGCGTCGCGGTCATCGCGGGGACCGCGTTTTACGCCGACATTCAATCGGGCCGCGAAGGCGTGGTGATCGTCGGTGAAACGTTTGGTCGCAAAGGCCCCGCGTATTCATATGACACGGCGTTTTTTGAGCCGCTGCATGACGGGTTAGAGTTCGATGTCCAATCGCGACGAGCGGATTGGTTAAACATCGAACTAGCCGACGGCCGCGAGTGCTGGATCCCCGCCGACCAAACCCGATTGATCTTCAACGAGCGATAGGGGGAGGGAGGCAGGGCAGGGCGGTAGTTGCGCGGAAGGTGTCACTGAATCACCTAATCTTGCAGTCCCCTCTTCGGCCCAAAGGGCCATTCATTTGCCTAGCCCAGGCCAACGGCCTGGGAATGGTTGTAAAATACTTCCATAGGGCCATCGGCCCGGCAGTTTGCATCGCTAACTCAGGGTTTGCCCAATGCCTCAATCACTTTCTCAAGTTTGGATCCACCTCGTTTTCTCAACCAAAGAACGTCGACCGTTTCTAAAGGGCGAACCGTTCCGCGAAGAAATGTTTCGCATGCTGTCTCACCACGTCAAAGAATCAAAATGCGTGAATGCTTCCGTGGGAGGACACATCGACCATGTTCATCTTCTGATTGGGCTTTCAAGAACGATCAGTATCGCGAAACTTGTCGAGAACATCAAAACGGAAACGTCCAAGTGGGCGAAAACCGCCGTGGGTGGGACTTCACAATTCTCTTGGCAATCAGGCTATGGCGTTTTTTCAGTCAGCCACTCCAAACGTGGTGAGGTTGACGAATACATACGCAACCAAAATGAACATCACGACCAGTTGTCGTTCCAGGATGAATTTCGGGCGATTTGTAAACGGCATGATATAGAAATCGACGAACGATATGTGTGGGATTGAGGCGTACAAACGACCGGGCCGTTGGCCCTACCTAGCGTTCTTGGACACGGATTCCCAGGCCGCTGGCCTGGGCTAGGCCAACTGTTGGGCCGTTGGCCCGAAAACATGCCGCATGCTAGCCAGCCGCTCACTCCCGCGACCTGCCTTTTCGCAATCGTTTTGCCTTTTCGGCCCAGGGGGCGTGGCGGTCGAAGATCACACCGTACTCTTGATAGCGATTGTAGGGCACCGCATCCTGCTTCCACTTTTCCACCGCTTGGTCATAACCGGCTCGCATTGATTTCATCGCTTCACTGTACTCGGGGTTCTTGGCCAAGTTGACCAATTCCAGCGGATCCTTTCGCGTGTGATAAAGTTCCTCGGTCGGCGAGAATCCGTCTCCGGCGTAACCCCAGTAAATGTACTTCATGTCTTTGGTCACGATCGCAAGCGACTGGACTTCCGCTGGGCCCCACACGTTGATCAACGGCAGCGAAGTGTGAATCTCGGCTGCGGGATCATCAAGGATCGGCATTAGACTGCGTCCATCCATGTTGCGGGGTGGCGTGATGCCGGCCAATTCAAGAATGGTCGGGGCAAAATCGATATTGCCGGTTAGCGAATCGGATCGCAACTGTTTCCCACGATTGGGATGGCGAGGATCGTAAACGATCAATGGCACGCGTGACGCTTCTTCGTACGGCAGCACCTTGGAACCATAGCCATGCGAACCACACAAAAACCCGTTGTCCGAAGTATAGAAAATCACGGTATTGTCACTGGCACCATGCTCTTCTAACGCATCCCGAATCATCCCGACCGCCACGTCGATGGCGTAGATTTGTTGATGGTACTTTGCCATCACATTGTCGTAATCGTCCGAGTAGTGCCACGAATGAAACCGCTCGTATTGACGTCCTTGTTGACTCTGTTTGGAAAAGTGGGTGCCGTGTTCACGACCAAAGTTGGCAGGTTTTTTGAATGTCTTTCCGGCATAGACATCATCAAATCGAGGATCCGGTGTCGCCGGCATGTGAGGGGCTTTGAAGCTGATCGACAAGCAAAAAGGTTGCTCCTTCGCAGCCGAATCACGAACAAAGTCACGACCGAAGGCGCCGTAGGACAACGTCGAGTGCGGATACTCGTCGGCGTACTTCGCCATCGATTTGTTTTGCCGAGTGTTGTAACTCGTTTGTCCGGGGCCGCCGCCCCACACGTCGAAGTCGTCGCTGGGAAGTTGTAATTTCTTGGACTCCGGCGTATCGACGACTTCGAACCCGAATTTACCCGCGAACGCGGTGCGATAACCGTTGGCGCGAAGCAGCATGGGGTAGCTCTGCTGCCATTTGTCCCGCGTCATCGGGCCGTGATCAAAATTGCAGCCCGTTTTGTATTCCAGCATCCCTGTCATCACACTGGCACGACTCGCCATACAAATCGCGGTCGTATCGTAGTGATTGTCAAACACCATCCCGTCGGCGGCCAACTGGTCAATGTTGGGCGTTTTCACATCCTCGTTGCCGTAGCAGCCAAGCGAGTAAAAGCTCTGATCATCGGACATCAGGAAAATGATATTGGGCCGTTCATTGGCCAGTGTGGTAGAGACGCACGCAAACGACAACAAAGTGGCCCAAATGCGAGATGATTTCGAGAACCGTCGAAGGAGATCCATGGCTTGATTTTCTGAGGTTTGAAAGGGGGGTGAGCGTTCAAGCGAATTCAAGGACGCCTGACGCGTCCACGAACGATTATCATCGAAGGGATCGTGTCCAGCCACACCTAATTTCGGCTCGTCTTCATGTTGGTGGCGTGAGCGATACGGGTGTCGCGACCGCCGCAGCGTCAGCCAAAAAACGGAAATAATTTGTTGACACGCGGTTTCGGACAGACATTTGCCATTTGCACCGCCCCCCCGAACCGTGCCATTCGTGCACTTTCCCTAAGGATTTTCGCTTCGTGACGTCAAACGACCGCAACACGACGGATGCATCGACGGAGGTGGTTGCATTGATTGCCCAGCACCAATCTCGGTTGCGGGGATTCGTGCGATGTTTGCTCGTTCACGACAAAGATGTTGACGATTTGTTGCAAGAGGTGAACGTCGTGCTTTGGCAGAAAGCGGACCAATTCGAGATTGGAACCGATTTCTGGGCGTGGGCGAGCCAGGTAGCAAGATTCAAGGTAATGAACCAAGTTCGCAAGTATTCACGCGACCGCTTGGTGTTTGACGAGTCGTTCATGACCGAGTTGGCGGATCTTGCCACCGAACGATCGAGTGGTTTTGAAGATCAACAGTCCGCGCTTCGGCACTGCATGAAACAATTGCCGGGTCCGCAACGGGCATTGATCGAGATGCGGTATTCTAGCGAGCGGTCGATCGGCAGCATCGCGGACGAATTGGGACGCCCCGAGGGCTCGATTCGACAAACGCTGTACCGAATCCGCGGGCTGTTGCTGCAGTGTATCGAGTTGCACATGCCGGAGACTTCGCGATGACCAGCGATACCGAACGCGAATTTATCAACCTGCTTCAATTGGCGATCGATGGCGAAATCGATCCAGGCCAAGGCCAACGCTTGCAAGAATTGATGCGTGGTAACCCCGAGCGGATGAACGCTTGGATCGATCACTTTCGACTCGATTCGCTACTAAGCAACGAGATTGATCGCTCATCGGTCGTCGATCTCGTCGATCTGGTTTGCCCACAAAATTCGTCTGGCAATGACGTTTTGCCTGTGTTGACTCAAACGGAATACCGCAAACGAGACCGATCTCGATCCAATGCGTGGTGGGCAATCACGGCAATTTTGGCTGTGTCTGTTCTCTTTCTGGCATTCCTGTTCGCGACCGACCGATCGTTATCGCAATTTGCCAGCGTGGCGACGCCAAAGCAGCTAGACACCACGATCGCGATCCTCGCCCAGACATCCGAGGATGTTTGGCATGGCAACATCGAACCTCCGCTACTGCTGTCACCAGGCCGATTACAACTCGAATCCGGGCTAGCGGAAATCCGAGTTTACAACGGAGTGACGCTGTATCTCGAAGGCCCCGTCGACTTGGATTTGAATTCGCTTGAGCACGCCCATCTGAGACATGGAAAACTGCGAGCCCGCGTTGCCGAACAAGCCGAAGGATTCACCGTCACCACCGATGCAGTGCGGTTGGTGGACCGAGGAACCGAGTTTGCGATTTCGGCGGGTGAAGACGGGCGATCCCAAGTTCATGTGTTTGACGGGTTGGTCGATCTCTATCCCAGCGGCAAAAAGTCACGTGATGACAAGATCGGACGTCCTGTCGGCGAAGGTGAGAGTGTCGAAGTCGATCTGTCGTTTGAAACTCGCGAGACAGAGTTTGCGCTTGATCGGTTCCCCTCGGCACAATCGATGGACCAATCGGTGGCCAACCGCTTCGAACGATGGCAGGCGTGGAGCACCGAATTTGCCAAGCGTCCCGATTTGCTGGTGTACTACAACTTTGAAGAGTTCGGCGAAAAAGGCAACGGACGCAACACCGTCATTGATCTTGCCAGTGAAAAACCAATCAATGCAACCGTGGTCGGTTGTGAAACGTTGACGGGACGTTGGCCTCAGAAAAAGGCCCTTGGGTTCTACAATCCCGCCGACCGATTGCGAGTGCGGATCCCTGGTCGCTGGCCAAATTTGACAATGGCGTGCTGGGTTCGGCTGGACGAGTTGCGAGGCGTTAATCAAGCACTGCTGCTGACGGATTCCTTTGACGCATGGCAACCTCATTGGCAGATCGCCAAAGAAGGCGTGCTAAAGCTCGGCATTGGTCAAGAGACCGTCAAGGAATCCAGACGGATGCGAAGCCCATCGGCACCGCTGAAAGAACTCGCCCCCTTGGGACGCTGGATGCACCTAGCGACCGTCTATAACTCAAAGCAGAAAACCGTCGAACATTACGTCAACGGTATCCAAGCGGGCTCGAACGTGTTACCAGTCGCCGAGCCGCTGCACATTGGAACCGCCGAAATCGGCAACTGGTTACGTCCGCGACAAACTGGCGACGAACCGATCCGCAATTTGGACGGCCGCATCGACGAATTTATGTTGTTCCGCTCAGCACTGGACGCGGAAACGATTAAAGAGATTTACAAGGCTGGACGTTAGGACTGGTGACATGAATCTGGAGGTCCGAAAACAACGTCAATCCAAAAACCTGTCTCCCGAGCAACAGAAGTCGCTGGATACACTGCTCGCCGAAAAGACCAACACCGCTGCCGTTAATCTAAAACCTGGCCAATGGTACCGATTGGGCGTTCGCATCCAGGGCGATTCTCTAGTGGCTTCGCTCGATGGCAAGAAGATTGCCGAGCTTCGTTCGCCTGGAATCGACCACCCGACCAAAACAAAGGTTGGCATGACCGTCAACGGATCGACCATCGATTTTGACAATTTGAAAGTCTTCAGCGTTAGCCAATAGTCCGAAGCTCCCCACAGCGGTTCCTCTTCCAAGTCCACTTTTAAAAAGCCCCTGCACGATGAAAAATACCGCCCCTCAACGTTCCCTCGTTTTGCTGCTACTGAGTGCTCTCTTTCTGCTTTCGCTAGGAACCGTCGCCTCGGCGGCGGACGAGGCTGGCGCGACGCCGGACCGCCCCAACATTCTCTGGATCACGATCGAGGACTGGAGCCCCGACTTGTCATGCTATGGCACAAAGGGGATCGAAACTCCGCACGTGGACAAGTTGGCTTCCGAAGGAATTCGCTACCAATGGGCTTTCACCACGTCGCCGGTTTGCTCGACGTCGCGTTCCGCGATGATGACGGGGTTCCACCAAAACTACATCGGTGCCCACCAACACCGCACCGATGACAAGAAACCGCTGCCGTATGGGATTCGCCCGATCCCTCATCTGCTGGCCGATTCAGGCTACTTCACGGCGCTAATGAGCTGGAAAACGGACTGCAATTTCTTGCCGGACAAGAAGAATGAATTGTTTATGGGCGAGGACTGGAACGAGCGTGAAGCGAATCAACCTTTCTTTGCTCGCATCACGTTTGGGGGAACGCACCGAGCTTGGAATCGCGATCCGCTGCGTCCGATTGATCCCAAGGATGTTGAACTGCCGCCTTATTATCCGGACACCCCATTCATCCGCCGCGACTGGGCCACCGGTTTGGAACAGATGCAGATCGTCGATCGCGAAGTCGGTGAACTGCTGAAACGCTTGGATGACGAAGGGCTGGCCGAAAACACCATCGTATTTTTCATTGGCGACCACGGCCGCTGTCATATCCGCGGCAAGCAGTTTCTTTATGACGAAGGAACTCGCATTCCGATGATCATGCGTTGGCCAGGGAAAGTCAAACCAGGACAAGTCAACGAGGACCTTGTGATGTCGATCGACATTTGCGAGACGATCCTCGAAGCGGCCGGCATCAAGGCCCCGGTTCCACTGCATGGCAAAAGTCTATTCAGCAAGGAAGTCCAGGATCGCAAATACGTCTTCGCAGCACGTGACAAGATGGACGATGCTCATGACGCGATGCGATCGATTCGATCAAAGGATCACAAGTTGATTCTGAATCTGATGCCCGAACGTGCGTATTGCCAATTCAGCCATTACAAGGAAGGTGCATATCCTGCGCTCGCAGAAATGAATGTCCTGAATCTGGAAGGAAAGTTGACGCCGGAACAAGCCGCGTTCATGGCACCGAACAAGCCTGAGATCGAACTGTTTGACCTGAAAAAAGATCCGCACGAAGTACACAACGTCGCGGATGATCCGAATTACGCCGATGTGAAAGCCGAACTACTCGCCGAACTCGAGAATTGGCGTAACAACGTGATCAAGGACCAAGGAGTGTCGGAGGACTTTCGTGCTGTGGGCGTCTTCCCTGACACATGTCCCACGGCGACGGTGGGTGAATGGGTCGAAAAGAACGTGAAAAACTACGACTTCAACAAATACGGATCGCCGGGCTGGTATCCCACCCGCACTTTGGAAGAGTGGCAGAAGGCGCGCGATCTATGGGCTCCGTATGTGTTCCGCGGACCGAGCGAGAAGGTCGCACGCCCCGTGATTGCTTTCACTCAGAAGAAGAAAGAGAAAGCCGCCAAGAAGAACAAAAAGAAGTAGCCGAAGTGCTCTGGAGGAAGCGACAAGCACGAGAAACGAGACACCCTACTTACAAACCGGAATTCCGAAATGACGACCATGAAGAAACCAACGACACGTCGACAGTTTCTCGCCCAAACCGCTGCGGTGTCGGCGGCTGCCGCGATCCCCTATCACTTCACGTCAGCGCAAGAGTCGACGAAGAGCAAATCGAAAAACGAGCAGTTGCAGTTTGCTCTGATTGGCGTGGGTGGAAATGGAACGCGGACGGCTCCGGTGGGGAAAGAGTTCGCGAATTTGGTGGCGTTGTGTGATGTCGATGCGGATCACCTGCGTGACGGCAACCAACTGCTGACGGGTGGCAAAGCTGACACTTATTCCGACTATCGCGAAGTCCTTTCACGCGACGACATCGACGTCGTCCAGATTTCCACGCCCGACCATTGGCATGCGAAAATCTTGATCGAAGCGATGTTGGCTGGCAAAGATGCCTACTGCGAAAAACCGCTCACGCTGACGATTGAAGAAGGCAAACTCGTTCGTCGCATGCAGAAGGAAACCGGTCGCGTGGTGCAAGTCGGCACGCAACAACGAAGTAGTTTTGACAAATTCAATAAGGCACTGGCGATCATCGCTGAGGGCCGCATCGGAAAACTCAAACGAATGGTCGTTGGAATTGATGGTGGCGGATGGAGTCCCGAGATTCCGGCCGTCGCGGTTCCCGATGCACTCGATTGGGATCGTTGGCTCGGCCCAACGCCGGAGATGCCTTACCGCTACCTTCGCCATCCCAGCAAGGAAGCCGACAAAGGCTACACGAATTGCCATACCCAGTTTCGCTGGTGGTACGAACATTCTGGTGGCAAATTGACCGATTGGGGTGCCCATCATATCGACATTGCGATGTTAGGGATCGCGGCGGCAGGCCAGAACAACGATCCCGTTTCAGTCGATGGCACCGCCAAACATGCGGTCGATTTCAAAGACGGCATTCCCGTACAAACAGATCGTTACAACACGGCACAGGGATTCGATTTGCACGTCGCGTTTGCTGATGGCGATGTTGAAATGAGCATTCGCCATGACGTCGACAATGGCATTCTGTTCGAAGGCGAACTCGGACGAATCTTCGTCAATCGTGGAAAATTGGTCGGCAAGCCAGTCGAAGACCTCGCGTCCAACCCGTTGCCTGAGGACGCCATCTCCAAGATCTATCGTGGCATGCCGATGAAGCAAAACGATCGCCCGGCGCACTGGGAAAACTTTATGTATGCGATCGAAAATCGAGTCCAACCGATCTCGGATGTCCATTCGCACATGAAGATGTTGAATGTCTGTCACCTCGCGGGGATCTGTTGCCGGCTGGGTCGCAAGATTAACTGGGACCAATCGACCGAGCAGGTTGTCGGTGACGAACTAGCGCACAGCATGATGAGTCGTCCGTACCGCGAAGGTTACGAAATCGACATGAGCTAAGTGGAGAGGCACCAGCGACTCGTTGTATTAGTGAGCCGTGACGCGTGAGCGGCCGGGTCTCACGGTATTAGTGAGCCGTGACGCGTGAGCGGCCGGGTCTCACGCACAACCCGGTGCCTTACGGCCCACGGCTCACATTACCCAAACGTTGGAAAGAACAAAATGAAGATCACACGACGAAACGCAATTTTCACCACGGCGGCTGCCGCATCCGCTGCACTTATGCCCCTCACGATCCTTGGGGACGTGTTAGGTGCGAATGAAAAAGTAAACGTCGCGTGGTGCGGCGTTGGTAACCGCGGCCCTCGCATTATCGAGAATTTTGAAAGAGCCGGCATAGCCAACTTCGTCGCCTTCTGTGACGTCGATCCGGAAAACCCACATATCAATGCGACGAAAGAAAAATTTCCCAAGGCTCGCATCTTTCAAGATTGGCGGGTGATGCTGGACAAGATGAACAAAGATATCGATGCGGTGGTGGTCTTGGTGCCAGACCATTCGCACTTTCCGATCACGATGGCTGCCATGGCCGCTGGCAAACACGTCTACACCGAAAAGCCACTCGCTCGCACGTTTCAAGAAATCGAACTGATGATGGCGGCCGAGAAGAAATACAAAGTCGCGACCCAAATGGGTAACCAAGGACACTCGGGCGACAACCATTTTCAGTTCGATGCTTGGAAGGATGCCGGCATCATCAAAGACGTCACCCACGTCGATGCCTACATGAACAAGTGGCGTCGCTGGCACCCTTGGGGCGACGTGAAGTCGATGCCTAGTGGTGAGACGGCGCCGGAAACCATGGATTGGGATCTGTGGCACAGTACGACACCAGTGCATGCGTTTAGCAAGATGTTTCATCCCGGCAATTGGCGTGGATGGTACCAACATGGCACCGGATGTTTCGGTGACTGGGGCGCCCACATCCTCGATACGATTCATCGCTTCCTCGAACTCGGGCTGCCGGAAAGGATCTCGGCGACGAAATTGGTGCAGCCTAATAACCTGATTTATCCGCTCGAGTCGACTATCAACTTCCAGTTTCCTGAGCGGAACGGAATGCCCGCAATGGACATTGATTGGTACGACGGAGTCGAAAACTTGCCGCCATTGCCGGATGATTTCGCAGGACGAAAACTCGACACGAATACTCCTGGCAAGTTTATCTATGCGGGCGATTTGGCTTTGCAAGGCGGCAGTCACGCGACAACACTCGAAATCCTTGACGAGGAAAAACGCAATTCGCTGCAAACATCCGGGAATTTGCAAACGGACTTTGGCAAGCATTCGGATCACTACGCCAATTTCTTGCTCGCCTGTCGCGGCGATGAAAAAACGCGGTCGCCGTTCTCGGTTTCGGGTCCGCTCTCGCAGATGTTGGCGCTCGGTTGCTTGGCTCAGCGACTCGGAGGCGAACTCGAGTTTGATCGCCAAAGCAAACAGATCACCAACAACGAATTAGCCAACTCGCTACTGAAAGACACGCCACGAAAGGGCTGGGAACAATATTATGCACTCTAAACGAGAGGTCTGCTTGCTGGTTCACATGCGAGTGACGCTCGCTGCGATGGCGGTGACGCTCGTGACACTCGGCATCGCGACCAGAACGTTGGCCGCTGATCGGCCTAACATCCTCTGGATCCTGACCGACGACCATCGCGCCGATTCCATTGCGGCGTATAATCGTGCGACCGCGGGACGGGACGACAGCGAACTCGGGTATGTCTCGTCGCCCAATGCCGATGCACTGGCGAGACAAGGGGTTTTGTTTACTCGAGCCTACTGCAATTCGCCCGGCTGTGCACCGAGTCGAACGTCGATGCACTTTGGAATGTACCCTCATCACAGTGGGCAGTACGGTTTCGAATCCGGCCATCAATCGACCGACTTTGCGAAGCCGTTCTTTCCCCAAATGATGGTTGAAAACGGGTATCGAACAGCCCACTTTGGCAAGAGCGGGATTGCCAGTTTCAAGTGGGACGAACGCAAGCTACAGAAAACGTCGATCTACGAAGTCAGCGTTGATCAAAAGGAGCTTTACAAAAATGAGCATACCGATTGGTTTCATCAAAAGACTTGGGGCAAAGGCAAATCGACCGGGATGGAAGAATTCTGGTTGATGCCGGACGGACCGATGCGGATTCTGACGCCGGTGGAAGAGCCACTGAGCGAAACCGCGAGAGAGCAGAAAGCTCGGGTGCGACGTGAGCTCGACTTGTTGTTCTCGTTTGGTGACCACAACGATCTGGTGATTGGTGGCGTCAGCCCGCAACCGACTGAAAAGACGCAAGACGGTGAAATCTTGGCGTCCTTCGTGGATTACATTCAACACGCAGGTGAATCGTACAAGACGCCTTGGGGACGCAAACTTGACGGACCGCCGACGGACCAACCGCTGTTCGTGAACCTTGGATTTCACTTTCCACATACCCCCGTGCTGCCGTCCGGCGAGTTCCGCGATCGGTTTGCCGGCAAGACCTACAAAGTCCCTGAATTCAGCAAAAATGAACTTGAAAAACTGCCACCGCAATTGGTGTTGTGGTTCGAAAAAACCAACTTCGCCGACCTGTCTGCCGAAGACAAGCAGCAGGCGATTCGCGACTACTACGCGTTCTGCGCGATGGGTGATTCATTGATCGGCAAAGCGGTCGAACAATTCAAAGAATTCAGCGCGAAGCAAAAGCGTGAATATTTGATTCTATATGTGATCGGTGATCATGGCTGGCATTTGGGCGAACAGGGTGGCGAATCGAAGTTCGCACCGTATGACACATCGAACCATTGTGCCGTGATCGCCGTTTCGTCGGACGGCCAACAATATCCGGCGGGCACGGTTTGCAACAAACCGATCGAATTCGTCGACTTCGCTCCCACGTTTTTGCAAGCGGCCGGTGCGGATTTGTCCGACGATCGCTACGCCCATCTCGACGGACATCCCATCGGCAACACGCTCAGCGGCGCGACCGATCGCGACTATGTGATCGGAGAGATGAATCATGTGATTGGCCCGCGAGCTTACTTGCGATCCGACGACTTTGCGTTTTCGATGCGAGTTCGAGAAAAGAACGGCAAGCCGGGCGAAAAATGGGGGCATCCGCCGGGGGAAGATATTAAATGGGCGTTGACGGCTCCGCGTGAGCAAGTCGAAATGGCGCTGTTCGATCTTCGCGTTGATCCGAAAGAGCGAAACAATGCCGCAAATGACGATTCGTACCTGGCGTTATCCGACTGGTTCCGCAGCAAACTCGGCCGCATCATCTTGGGTGACGGACGAGTCGAATCGGATTGGTCAAAAGAAAACGAGTTTGCAATCAGCAACTTTGCCGCCGGAGCTCACGATGGGAAATTGGACATTCCAAAAAACATTGTGCCTCGCGTGAACGAGTTGACATCGCAACCCAAACAGCCGCAACCCAAACCATCGGCGACGGACATGGAAATCAAGTTCGGCAAGGTTTCACGAAAGTCCGCTTTTCGCAGTGACACGATGAGCATTTGGGGCGGATCGCTGGTCAAGGGCGAGGACGAGCTGTACCACATGCTCTATTCACGCTGGCCACGTGACCTGGTCTGGGCCTGGGTAACCGATTCCGAAATCGCTCATGCCGTTTCCGCCAGCCCTTCAATATCCAGATTCCATTGCAGGTGACGTTGCATCCGTAGCATTGTCCCTGCAACTTCGTCCAGCGCCAAACAATCGTGATGAACATCGTTATCACAGAATTTTCAAACGAATCCATTGGCTAGAATTATGAAATTCGAGAACCGTTGCTTTCTCTGTTTTTTGTTGGCATCTTTATTGACGCCTGTGATGACTGGAATTACCAAGGCCGAAGGGAAAGAAACGCCCACCTGGACCGACGCGAAAACTGCCGCAGCAGAATTTCCTGGCTTTGCGTTTCTGGGTGAATACGTCATGGACGATCAAGCGATTCAGGTTGTTCCGTGCCAGGACCGGTTCTATCTTTCGATCTACCAGGGCGGACTGCCCGCAGCAGGTTGGGACGGAGGAACGATCCAGCATGAATGGGTCACGAGCGATGCGATTGAAAATCGTTTGAAAGGGTACGAAAAAATTGATCGTTCCTCGAAGCTCGAATTCACAAAACCTCCTGCCAATGCGATCGTGTTATTCGATGGCTCCGACATGAAACAATGGGGGCATGGAAAGATCAAGAATGGGTTGCTGCAAGCGGGTGCGGGTACGAAACGAAAGTTTCAAGACTTCACATTGCATTTTGAGTGCCTCGTTCCTTTCAAACCCGAGTTGCCGCTAAGTCACCCCGACCGCGGCAACAGCGGCGTGTTCGCCGTGGGAGCTTATGAAGTGCAAGTTGCCGATACATTCGGTCTGGATTTCTCGCCGAGTGCCTGGACCGAGATGAAACAGTTGAAGAAGCCCAGCACGTGGTGCGGCAGCATTTACGGACTCCGCACTCCGGATGTAAACATGTGTCTGCCGCCGCTGAGCTGGCAAACCTTCGACGTCAAATTCACGGCGGCTCGATTTGAAAATGACAAAAAGGTTTCCAGTGCGAGGATGACCGTGTACCAAAACGGTGTTTTGATCCATGACAACTTTAAACTTCCCGAGGGAACCGGCGGCGGTCCTTCCGGCCCACGACCCGAAGTCACTGAAGGTCCGATCTACATCCAAAACCACCACAACCCGACTCAGTATCGCAACATCTGGGTCGTCGAAAACTGACAACGCGACTCTCGAACTCACCCCTTTCGATGACAGGCATCCTGTTTACTTCCCATTGACTTAAGGACCGTCAGAACAATAAGTGACGGGTTTTCCCGTAGCGGAAGTCGTCAAGACTTTCGTTTTCCAGGCTGGTCGAAACTCGTGACAAGTTCCGCTACGTCAGTAATGACTCCGAAGGTCCTAACCCGGCCTTCGTGCCTCGAACAGCAAAGCATCCGAATTTGCGACGACATGCGGTGCCTCGTTGATGCTTTCGAGTTAGGATGATGGTCCGGAAATTCCCATTGCCGTCCAAATAACCACTGGCTAGCCAAGCACCCCTGCTTAAAAAACACAGATACGAACTTGAAGAAAGCAATCACCTTCAAGTGAAATCTTGCCACGACACATACCTCCCCACCATCAGTAACAGACGAAAGACCCCAACATGAACAACCTTGCCAAACTCTTGAACCTTTTGCTCGTTGGCGTTGGGCTGGCGAGCGGCCAGCCCTGCGATGCCGCCGACCAACCGAACATCCTATACATCATGTCCGACGACCACGCGGCACACGCGATCTCGGCTTACGGCAGCCGGCTTGCGGAAGTGGCACCGACTCCGAATATCGATCGTTTGGCAAATGAAGGGGCGTTGTTCACCAACGCGTTCTGCACCAATTCAATCTGCTCGCCGTCGCGAGCCTGTGTGCTGACGGGCCAGTACAATCACGTCAACGGTGCCTTTGATTTGGGAGGAAACGTGCCGCCTGGAAAGCAAATGCTGGCGATCCAAATGAAGAAAGCCGGTTATCAAACCGCAATGATCGGCAAGTGGCATTTGCACGATGAACCTGCGGACTTTGATTACTACTGTGTGCTTCCCGGCCAAGGCCATTACCACAACCCTGAGTTCCTGATCCGCGGTGACAAACCATGGGGAAAGAACCTGATCAAGTTCGACGGCAAACACTCGACCGACACGATCACTGATCTGACGCTTGATTGGTTAAAAGAAGGTCGAGACAAAAACAAGCCGTTCTTTCTAATGCACCATTACAAAGCTCCGCATGATTACTTCGACAATGCCGAGCGTTACGAATCGTATCTGGCGGATGTCAACATTCCCGAACCCGAGACGCTTTGGAAACGCGATCCACGATTCGGATCGATGGCCACGCGAGGTGCTGACGACGAGCTGATTCCTCATATCGGCACGTCCATCGGTGGTCGCAATCCGCGGCGGTCTTATCTTGGTGACTTACCAAAATTGTATCCCAATGAGTTCCCGCCCAACTTTGACCCGAAAAACTACAGCGATGAAGAAAACACTCGATTTGCCTACAACGCTTATCTGAAAAAGTACCTGCGATGTATCAAGGGAATCGACGACAACCTTGGCCGACTGTTCCAACATCTCGAGGACAGTGGGCAACTCGACAACACGGTGATCATTTACACCGGCGACCAGGGTTTCATGCTGGGCGAACATGACTATCAAGACAAACGATGGATGTACGACCCATCACAGCGGATGCCGTTTCTCGTTCGCTACCCCAAGTCGGTACCTGCCGGAGGGCGGTTCGACACGATCATCGAAAACGTCGACTACGGCCCAACGATGTTGGACTTTGCCGGAGCAAACATTCCCGATTCGGTGCAAGGACGCTCGTTCAAATCGCTACTGGAAACGGGCAAGGAAGCGGACGACTGGAAGCAAGAAGCCTACTACCGTTATTGGATGCACATGGCACACCACGATAACCCAGCGCACGTAGGCATCCGCACCAAGACGCACAAACTGATTTACTATTACGGATGCAATTACGATGGCGGCTATCAAACGCCGCCGGGATGGGAACTGTATGATATGGTCAACGACCCGCACGAGACCGTTAACTTGTACAGCAACCCCGAGTATGCCAAGCTCGTCGCCGAGATGAAGTCACGCCTGGAAGCGACACGCAAACGCGTCGGAGATGATGGCACGCATTTCCCAGAATGCGAGGAAGTTATCCAAGAATTCTGGGACTATGACGAAGCCGATCAGGCCAAGGCTCGCGAGATTTCTCATCAATACTTGCAGCGTCGCCTGCAAGAACTAAAAGAGGGAAAGGTCAACATTCGAACCTGGGTCGGCGACAACTGAGCCGACGGCAAAACAGTCCGCAAAGAACTCATCCTCCCCAACCTGCAAACGATTTCCTCCTATGATGAACCATTATCTCTCAGCTTCGTTAGCCTCGTGTCTGTTTACTCTGATGTTGTCAGTCGTGCCTGCTGAGCCGGCCCGTGCTGACGATTTGGCAGGATCACGTCCGAACATCATTCTGGTCATGACTGACGATCAGGGCATGGGCGATCTATCGTGTATGGGCAACAAGGTATTGCGGACTCCGAATATCGATCGTTTCTATCAGATGTCAACGCGGTTTACCGACTTTCACGTCAGCCCGACGTGTGCTCCGACACGGTCGTCGATCTTCAGCGGTCGACACGAGTTTCGTAATGGCGTGACGCATACGATCAAGGAACGTGAGCGGATGGCGCTGTC
Organism: Novipirellula rosea; assembly: GCF_039541335.1. NCBI lineage: Bacteria > Pseudomonadati > Planctomycetota > Planctomycetia > Pirellulales > Pirellulaceae > Novipirellula > Novipirellula rosea. The sequence continues at coordinate 80,168 of NZ_BAABGA010000012.1, forward strand.
GACCACCACGTTTCCGCAACTGCTGCGAAAATCGGGTTACGAGACCGGTATCTTTGGCAAATGGCATCTTGGCGATGAAGACGCGTATCAGCCGTACAACCGCGGTTTTAGCGAAGTCTTTATTCACGGCGCCGGCGGAATTGGCCAGGCCTATGAAGGCAGCTGTGCTGATTTCCCGCCCAATCGCGAAAACGAAGGCAAGTACTTTGACAACGTGATTTTGCACAACGACACGATCGTCCAAACCGAAGGATTTTGCACGGATGTTTTCTTCCAGGCCGCACTCGGGTGGATCAAAAAACAACACGAAGCAAAAACTCCGTTCTTCGCCTACGTCAGCACCAATGCTCCGCACGGTCCGATGCTGGCACCCGAGAAGTACAAAAAACGATTCGCCGATTTGGGCTGGGACGCCGGCACGCAAGGTCGCTATGGCATGATCGAAAATATCGACGACAACTTTGGTGTGCTGATGCAGAAACTGGATCAGTGGAAGCTTTGGGACAATACGCTGGTGATCTTCATGACCGACAACGGCCAAGCCGGCCGCAGTGGCAAGCTCAATGGCAAGCGAACTCCGATGTACACCGCCGGATTCAAAACGGGCAAGGGATCGCCATGGGAAGGAGGGACGCATGTGCCCGCGTTCTGGCGATGGAAAGGCAAACTTGGCGAAGGCGTTGATATCCCTGCACTGACCGCCCACATCGATCTATACAAGACGTTTTGCGAACTGACCGGCACCGAAATCCCGTCTGACATCCAGCCGATTGATGGACGCAGCTTATTGCCATTGCTGCAAGATCCCGATGCCGACTGGGCCGATCGCAATTTGTTCGTGCACGTCGGTCGCTGGGAGAAAGGGGCTGATCCCAACGACAGCAAGTTCAAGAGTTGTGGTGTTCGATCCCAACGCTGGCGGTTTGTTAACAACAAAGAACTGTACGACATTGCAGCCGATCCGCATGAAAAACAGGACGTCGCGTCGGACCATCCCGAAGTTGTTGCCGAGCTACGAAAAGCCTACGACCAGTGGTGGAGCGATACGGTTCCATTGATGGTCAACGAAGACGCTCCGTACTCGGCCGAACATCCGCAAGGAGTTCGTTACGAGAGGCAACTCAAAGAACGCGGCATTCCCAAGTGGACTGCTCCGACGCTGTAGCGATCGCGTGCGGAATCGCGGATGGATCAGATTAATTGAGCCGTGACGCGTAAGCGGCCGGGTCTTACTGCAGTTACCTATCAGCCGACGAAGGAGACTACTGACTTAGTAGCAAACGCACAGGCCGGAGGCCGACAGATAGACAGCCGTTGGCGTGAGCCAACGGTTTAGGGGCGACTTGTCAACGTAAGGCCGGAGGCCGACACACTGGCAGCAGATGTGTCGCCCTCCGGGCTATGTTCTTCCGCCTCTCCTGACCGGTAGCTTACGCTACCGGCAGAGGGTGTATCGGCCTCCGGCCTGCAATCAATGCTACTACTTCAGCAGTCAACAGTGTTGGTGGAGAGGTGGCAGAAAAAACAGCGCAACCAACGAACCGCTACATCCACAACGATTTAGCAGATCAGGCATATGCATCCCCCGCTCTCTTACATCTCACGGCTCAACTGAGTAGCGCCGGCCGCCATGCTTTGCATCGTGAATCACGCATCTTTCTCGGCGACGATGGCGCCGTACTGCATCGCACCGCTTCGATACGCCTGAAGCAACGTGTCGAAACCGTCGATGAAATCAACTTGTTCGCGGTCGAGGACTTTGGCAATATGCCGCACCCCGGTTCGCTGGACACGCTGCTTGCATATTTCCCAGGTCTGTGCGACTCGGGCGGTCCAGTCTTCGTTGTGAGTCACCCGCATTCCACCATCGGTGATCCAACGAGCATAATCCGCGCGCGTGGCCAGCGACGGACACACAAAACGCTGGCAGACTTCTTCACACTGCTTGCGGTGATCGGCGACGCTCGTGTCTTCGCCTTCGAACCAAACACAAATCGCGATCCGGCCGCCCGGCCGTAACCACTGACACGCTCGGCGAAAGAACTCGGGCTTGTCGAACAGGTGTTCGGTACATTCGACGCTCCACACCACATCAAAGCTGGCGGAATCAAAGCTCACGTGTTCGGCATCCTCGGCAATGAACCGCGTGCGTTTCCCGACACGTTTGATCTTTGACGATACCATCGCCCAACGCCGCTGGACCGGACTGAGCGTGACGCCGGTCACGTCACACCCACGCAATTTAGCAAGCCGGATCGATGATCCGCCCATTCCGCAACCGATATCGACCACCTTGTCCTCGGTTGAGATACGCGCCATATCAGCAAGCGTGTCGGTCAATTGACACTGCGCGACATAGGGTGATTCGTTACCGTTCCACAATCCATGATGGATATGTGGCCCCCACAACAAACGATAGAAAAGCGTTCCGAGTTGATAGTGGCTGCGGATGGAATCCTTGCGGACGCCTTCGATGGCGATCATGGTCTTCGCCCCCCCTTGGAATGAAGCAAGCGATCAATCTGTCTTTATCGTGACGAGTTCAGGCGATGCTGCAAAGCGTTTCGTCTCGAATTCCAACAACAGTTCGCTTAAATCATTCCGAATCGGTCAACCGCAACAGGCTTTCTTTGCGGGACGATCCCATCAGGGAATGGTCAATTTAATATCATTGACTTCGCCCTCGACCACTTCGGCCGTCAAGTTGGCGACGGCTCCTGGACCGCCCGCCAAGGGCGAAGCCGCCATGGCTGGCGCGTCATCAGTCCCTTCGGCTGGGACATTGTCACTCGCTCCGCTACCCCCCTTAACGCTACCGCCGATCACGTGCACGGTGTGCTTGCCGGGCGCAGCACCTGGGTCTCCGGTTGAGTAACTCAGTGTGAAGCGGCCCTCTTCATCGGTAATACCGTACGAGGCGGCACCGGGCTGTTCCGGATAGAACTCGACCGTTGCCCCGACAAAAGGCTGGTTATTCTTAGTCAAAGTTCCTGTCACGACCGCTAGATCCGGCTTGTCATTGGGGGCACACCCAACCGTCATGGTAGCAATCGATAGCATCGCAATCGTGGCGAAACGCGAGACATTCCAATGGATGTCGAATATTCGTGTCATCTTCCTATAGATCTCAAACAGAGGTGATGGTGAGGTGAGCCAATGACCAACCGCTGCTGCGACGGCTGCAAATGGCAACCTTTAACATCGGCGCGACATCATGCTCATGAAGTTCGGGCATGATTGGAATCATTATCCCCGTAAAGAAACGACGGCCACGAATGGCCGTCATACAAAAAGCAAGTTCGACTTAACGCGACTCATACGAAGACTAAATTTCTTCGATCGTTTCGCCGTCGCGTCGGTTCACCAGTTTGGACAGAGTTTGGAAATTGATGTTCTCCGTCACAAATTGGACTGAACCATCCATGCGAAGGAATTGAGCTCCGCCAGGGTGAGCCGAATTGAAGATCGAGTGATTTCCGGGCCATCCGCCGTTTTGACCTGTTCCCCAAGGATTATTTGCAGCGGTCGGCGAAAAGTTGATTCCTCGTCGCACCGAAGCATAGTTTTGGCGATAGCCGTACAGTGCTTTGGGATCGGCATCACCCCCACCGCCACACCACGCTCCGCCGTAGAAATTGCTGCTGCGATGATCATACTCGCTGGTGGTTCCATCGGCGTTGCGAACGAGTTTGAAATTGGCTTGTTCCCCCACAGCAAACGTATTGCTCAAACCGTCCATCACCGAGGCAAAACGAAGCGGGCGACTATTTTTGCTGTCGACCGGCAGAATACATCCCGAGTAATCGGCCATACCGAAGTATCCATTCCACCAAGCGGATGTACCGGTGGAGTATCCGTAGCCGTATTCACCCGAGATGCCGGCATACGACGAGATTTGAGTCTCCAGTTGATCTGGAGCTCCTAAGGCAACGGTGCCCGGTCGCGCCGTTTCAGTACGAGTCATCGGCAAAGGGCTGGAGGGACAGTTGATCGTTTCGACGATCAACTTGTGAAACCCTTGCCAACTTTGGTTGATCCCGTTACCTCGATTTCCCCAATCACTGCCAGCGAAAACGGCTCGCTCATACGCTGCGGATTGTTCCATGTAAGGCAAAATCCGCACCAACCACGATGCGGGCAGCGAGTTGGGATCCGTGCTCGCTTTCGCGAACGAGGCGGGTGGAATTGCGGTAAAGGTGTCGTGGTACATATGCACCGCCAACCCGATTTGCTTCATATTGTTGCTGCACTGCATCCGCCGTGCAGCCTCGCGAGCCGCCTGTACCGCTGGCAAAAGTAGACCGACGAGCACGCCGATGATCGCAATCACAACCAACAATTCAACTAGCGTAAATGCGTCATGGTGTCTGTTAGTACGGGAAAATTTCTTGATCACTTCTTCTTCCGTTGTTTCGTTGTTTGCGCTCTGGAGGCCCGTAGACCGCCCTCAAAAAAAAACATCAATAACGCCCATCCAAGTACAACTTGTCAGGGTCGTCGAATCCCGAGGATGCCGTTCGGAAGTCCTCAGGGCCGATGCAGGCGAAAGGTAAGCAAGCGATATACCTCGCCCGAACTCAACAACAAAATTTGCAGCGAAGATCTTTTGTCAGATACGAACAAGGTCCGAGCACCGCCCTTAGAGGGCCAAGTCATGTCCTGCTTGGCCACATTGCGATTCCAATTTTTATTTCAAAAATGGCTCGTTTTTTTCAGAAATTGACGAACAAGAGACTTAGGGGCGACCCTACCACCCGGCCACCCAGCGTCTGGAATTGCACACAGCTCACGCGATAGATGCACAAATTTTGTGCGACCCCGCGTTTGTGTGTGGCGAAATGTCCGAGACGCAGGTCAAATCTCGATCGATCGATCGGCAACGACTCGGATCCTACCCTTCGTTCACCCAAACATATCCGTTTAGCGGCACGCCCAGAGCATTGCACAGCTGAAAGACAGACCTTTGCTCGGGAAACAAATCTGCGGCCACTTTCATTCCAAACGCTTTCGTCTGAGCTGCCGATGCAGGTGAAATCATTGTCTCGGTGACATACAACTGCACGCACGGCAGTGACTCGGGTTGATCCAAATGAAAGATTTCAACGTGGGCTGATCCACGCTCGGTGAACACGCCTTGAGCTTCGAAATAATCGGCAACGCGATTGGCAAACTCTTCATCAAATGAGATCGCATAGCTCAAGCGGTTGTTGTTACGCGCGAGATAAGGTCCCATTCGCTTGCGAACCGGGATCGAATGATGGGGCTGAAAACCATCGTCGCACGCGATCATCGTCAACGTCGCTTCGTCGGGCAATTCACTGTTGATACCGATTCCGGTGGACAACAGACTTCGCTGCAGCACCGCACCGCGTTCCAGCACGGCGTCCGAGGAGGGAGCCAAGACCGTGTACTGATTGCCAGACTGGCTAATCCAATAGTCGACCGTGATCTCGCGGTCGGGGATCGTCGGCAAACGTGCGGCAATGGCATCGAGTGTCGCCTGAGAGATTGAGTCGTCAGACAAATACAGCATGCATCCGTTTTTGGCAAACTGAGTGGGTTGAAACGGCGGCGTATGCACGACGCTTTGGATGGGATTAAATCCGGGATCGGTGACCAAAAAGGTGCATTGACGCCCCGCACATAACAACAGACTCGATTGAAGGGCGCGATAGCGAAGCGTTGCATGCAATGTGGCCGGATCGATCGCATCCAGACTGCTTTGTTTGCCAATGACCTGCACCTCGCCAGATTGCTCGGTGTGGCGAAAAAACAGGTGAGCCAAGTCGCTTTCGGGGGAAACCATCCCAAGCTCGCGAAAGCCATCCAAAATGGCCTCGATATCTTGAGCCGAAAAGGGCTGTTCGAAAAAGACACTCTGCGAACCGTTAAACCAACATGCTGCGACATCGCTTCGGTTTTCAGCGATCACCGCAGCATCGGCGTCAGACGGTTGCATTACCAGGCGAAACGTCTCGCCTTGAAAACACTGGTGGCTGATGATCGTGGCCATCGACTGGTAGATCGGCTGCAGTTTTTCGCAGAATTCCAGAGACATGCTATCGAGGCATCTCAGCTGATGGGCCGCCGGAGTCGAGCTCAAACTAAAGGCGTATTGATAATCGCTGGTTCCCAGTAGGCATTTCGAAGCCAGTACCCCCAAAACCGCCTTGGCTTGCGCCTTGTCCATGGCAGGATCAAAATAGAGCGTCACATTGCCCTGCTGTATCTTGATCTGATCGGCAGGATCCAAGATCGACTCGGAATGAGAAACCGAGGTTACCTTCACGTCGCCGCCGAATTGCGAATTGGCGTCAAATTGCGAATTGGCATTGCTACCGATCGTCGCAATGATCGCCAACAAGAATATCATCCCGGTGGGGACGGCTACGAAAAGCGTTACGAACAGGACAAGCAGAATTTTGAACGCGCGCATCTGGGGGGACGACCTTTATCGAAGGCAAATCCAGTCAAACGCGTTTCACAATTCGTCGCCCAACTGAGATCGATGGAAAAAACAATCGAGCAACCACCGGGGTGTTGCAAGCTACCGCCGCTTAGCAACCCTAGGTCAGCGAAAAACAGAGGCAATCCATTTTTCGCTTTTTTCCAGTCCAAGTTTGCGGCACGGCGGTGTTGTATTTTCCGTCTCAGCGACAACCCAGCGAGGGCAGCCACATGGGCGATCAAGATTAAAACGCTTCGTCAATGACTTCTTTGCCAGCGCGGGTTCCCAACGATCCCCACAAACCGAACGGACTTGGCGATCCGGGGCTGGTCGCGAACACAGGATCGGCGGCAGTGCCCCCCTGTCGCACCGTGGCGTGACTACTTTGCCCCGCTTCGATTGAATCGGTGACAAATTTGACGGCACCGTCACCCATCAAAACGTGCACTCCGCCCTGATGACGGCTACTTACCGAATACACTCCTTCTCCCCAATATGCCCCGCCCGAAGAGCCGCCGGACGCGTTCACCCAATCCGACGCACAGATCTCGCTGTTGGGAGGAAGTATGGTATGAAACCCGGTATTCATCGCGTTGCCGAAGCTCCACACAAAGCCTCGCTGACGCTCCGCTCCACCGGTGAACGCAAATCCGCTGCCGAGCGTTTGTGACCAAAACAGGGGTCGCTGCGGATCTCGCTGCGATCCACAAACTCCAGGATTGGTACGCAGAATATTTTCCGTGGTGGCTTTGATCAACTCGGTCGATGCATCCCGATCTCCGAGATCCGTTTTGATTTCGCCCATCACGATCGTGTTGGCAAGCCCATCCAAAATATCGCGGAACCGCATGGTTTTTCGAGGTACGAACGCACCTCGACAAGACTCGCGAGCACGTTGGGCGCGGGTACTGTTTTCGAATCCCGACACGCTGGTGTACCCTTCGTCGGTTTGCTGAATCGCGTCACCGAGACAAAATGCATAATTGGTACGACCTTGCGCAGGCAACCCTTCACCGGGATCGCTTGGACAACGCAATGTCCCGATCGTGGTCAACCAGGGCCGATACATGCTCTCGCCGTGCCCCTGCGATCCTGTGCCAAGTCCCTTGCCGGGGTACGGTCCCATTGCCGAAAACAAAAGCCCTTCTCCAGGATCGCCGGCAGGTATCAGATAAGGATTACTGATCTGCTCCCACATCGCTTGCTGTTCAAAAAAAGGCGTCAGCCCCACTAGAGCACTCAACCAAAAACGATTGTTCCCTCTGGCGATCGTCGCCGTGCCTGGTCGCCGAGCATCGGCTGCAAACTCAGACACCTGGGCGGATCCTCCCATCTGCACGGGCAACTGATTGTAGGCGGAATGATAGTTATGAGTCGCCAAGCCCAACTGTTTGAAGTTGTTACTACAACTCATCCGCCGTGCCGCCTCGCGAGCCGCTTGAACCGCCGGCAACAGCAACCCGACTAACACTCCAATGATGGCGATCACGACCAACAACTCAACCAGAGTGAAGCCCGTTCGGTTTGATGATTGATCCATTTGAGAACCTCCGTCTCCGAAAGAAAAGAAAAAGAATGGCAAAAGAAAAGCAGTCGCCCCCCAATCAAAAACACTGGCGAATCAAAACGTGGCAGCGTCCCCCTCCGAACGACCCTGCCAGCGGCAGCCAAGAATGCAAGCACAGTTCCCTTCAATGCGATGCAACACGAGAGAGGCGTGGCAAACTTCGAATCTCGCGAGATCAAGGAGGTCCTTCGTCCTTAGGATTATCGATGTCGGGATGCTCCGCCAAAAATTGCTGTAACTCATCCACCCCGGGTGACGCGTTCGACTTATCCGGCCCTCCACACCCCACGAGTGTCATGAACAGAAGAACTGAACCGGCGACAAAAGCCCCACGCACTTTCAGAAAACGCACTTCCATCACCTCATAAAACAGACACCTGAAAAAGTCTATAGACTAAATCTAGAACGCTAAGGGTGCCGGGTCAAGACCCAACCCGGGACTTACGCCGCAATTCGCCCCGTCGGACCGAACACGGACTTCGCATTTGCTAATGCGAATTCGCTTTGAAGTCGCCAACGTTTTCAACGACGCGAAACAAAAACGGGCGTTTCCAGCCCCGTTCGATTCGATTGAATTGCAGTCCAGGCGGCGGATGGAATCTCGCCCGCTGCGCGTCGGCTTAGTCCAGCCGAAAGGGAGCGCTGCCTTGCACCACCAGCCACCGGGCGTCCAACGACAGACCCTGCAGCACGCTGCAGTCGTTGGTTTTGCAACTTGCCGAGAGCCAGCCAAGAAAAGAACTCAGGATGGACAAAACATCAAGACGGAGAAGAAGAGGGCTTTTCACCTAGCTCATCACCTAGCTCATCACCTGGCTCTTCATCGAGTTCGTCGGGGGCACGATCGCTAGGGGATGACGAAGACGATGATCCCACCGGCGCGTCTTCTTGATCCTTTTCGTTTTCTGAATCCACCAACTCCGGCTCGAGTGCTGGCTTTGCGGATGGCGAAGGTTCGGGCAGAATCATCATGCCGACGTATTGCACAGTTCCCGTTGCAGTGAGCTCGCGGACGCTCAGCACGACTCGATCAAACTGGACGGCGGCTCCGGGAACAAGCGACTTGGCACTTAACCGAGATCGCATGATTTCGTCGAGAGTCGCATCAGGCTTTGCGCCCAGCTGCAGGTCGTAGAACTGTTCTACGTCGGCCGCCGTGATCGACCCCCGCAACGGGAACTCGAGCGCCGTCGGCAAGATCACAGGTTCCAATTCGCGATGGGCAAAGACGCGATCCACCATCGCACGAACGCCTGGCCGCAGCACGACAATGACGTGGTCGCCGAACTGAATCTGAGAACGGCCTTGCGGGGGAATGATTTGCTCGTCGCGGACGATCAACGCGACCACCACGCCGTCGGGCAGCGCCAGGTTTTTGATCAAATGGCCGGCGGCGCGACATTCATCATCGACAAAGTAATCGACAATGTCTCCTTCGACGTTTCGCAAGGAGCTGATCTCTAGCGTCACAGGGGGTGGCAAGCGAGCGGGCACCTCGAGTTTCAATGACCGCGCCACCCAGGGCAGCGTCCAGCCTTGCACGAGCGCCGAAACCAGCACCACAAAGAAGACGGTGTCGAACATCAACGGGGCGCCGGGCAGCCCCGCCAACATCGGAAACGTCGCCAAGGTAATCGGCACCGCTCCTTTGAGCCCCACCCAAGACAGAAACGTTAGCTCTCGGAACGAAAACCGAAACAGCGAGACGGACAAGAAGACAGCGATCGGCCGAGCGACGAGAATCAGCACGAGGGAAATCATCAGCGCCGGTCCGGCCACGTCCAATAACCGGCTGGGGAAGCTAAGGATTCCCAGCGCGATAAACATCAAAATTTGACACAGCCATGCGGCGGCGTCGTGGAACAACAAGATACCGCGGTGGAACACGGGACGGCGATTGCCGATCACAATGCCGGTCAAATAAACGGCCAGAAAACCGCTGCCGCCAAACGCTGCTGCGAAACCAAATGAAAACAGCGCCAACCCGGTCGCCAAAACTGGATACAACCCCGCGGCACTGAGTTGAATGTTCTTTAGCACCCACACACCGCCCCACCCGACCAACAGCCCAACGACGGTTCCGAACACAACTTGGGTGAGAAACAAAACCAACAAGCCGGGGCCGAGCGGCACCGCCCCGGTCAACACTTGAATCAGCCCCACGGTCAGAAAGATTGCCATCGGATCGTTCGATCCGCTCTCGACTTCGAGCGTATCAGCGAGTCGCCGGCGGATATGAACGCCACCAAAGCGGAGTACCGAAAAGACGACCGAGGCATCGGTCGATCCCACAATGCTGCCCAACAACAGACCTTCCATAAGCGGAATCTGCAAAAACCACGACGCAGCCAGTCCGGTGATCAGGGCAGTGATAAACACCCCGATCGTTGCCAGCACCCCGGCCGGTTTCCAAGCGGCACGGATCGAGCGATACGGAGTGCGTAGCCCTCCGTCAAAAAGGATCAGACTGAGCGCAATCGTCCCAATCCCGTTGGCGAGCGAATAGTTTTCGAACTCGATCCCGCCAATCCCTTCGGATCCCGCCAACATGCCAACGAGCAGAAATAGAACCAGGACGGGCACGCCCATGCGCGCTGAAAATTTGTTCGACACAATCCCCAGCAACAGCAAAATGCCGGTGATCAAAATCAAAGCTTCGATACTTAACATGTCAAATCGATCGCAGGACGCACAGTGTCAGAGGAAATATGCGATAGCACTCCATCGCGTTTGCCCCAGTTTACCGACTGCGTGTCGCTGGAGAATCGGACTGGCGTTCGAATTGCCATGTGGTTCTCGAAACCACACCCCCCAATGCGATCGAATGTTCGCACAGGTCCAATCAGCGGCAACCGCCTTGGCGTCGGCATGACATCGGCCGACCGTTTTCGACCCAATGGATCAGCGGCACGTTGCCGGCGCGCCCTCCCCCCTTATCCGGCGGCTAGCGGAAACCGACACCCCCCACGGTTACAGCAGAAACGGGGTCCCCCAGCTCACAACGCCCTCGCATCCGCCAGTCGCTCAAAGAGGAACTTTTCCAGAATCCTGATCGCGGCAGAAAAATTTATTGTAGATCGCGGCCCTTCGCATGGGTTTAGTTTTGCGAGGCCAAACGAAAAGTTGAATCCCCAGCGGCCCACTGACACCAGCGGACCACTGGCACGAGCCGATCCCGGAACGACTACTTCGACATCGTCACACACTCACATCATCATCCATCGAAACCGTCACCCGAAACCTTCAACTGACCGAGGACGCCTATCTCCCAAAATGAACTCACCTCGAATTCTTTGACACCGCAGTGCGTCATCGACCAGCCGATTTGCCATCGATCAGCGACGACGGGCGACAACTTCATTTCCATTTGCACGTGGGTGCCGGCAAGGATCACATTCGCATCCTTGTCAATGACGGAGACACTTAGCTTGCAAATCGAGCCGATGCAAATCGCGTCTCTTTGGCAGATTTGTGCCCTCGTCAATTCAACCTTCCCTGGCTAGAGTTCTCTCAACGAAACGCTCTCCGCGTTGAAGCCTTTTCTGAATTAGGGTTTAGGTAATGCTCGCATCCCGCAGGCGGATCGCGTCGGCGCACACCGACACTTCTCGTCCGAGCTGTCACCCGAAACGACTTCGTTTCTCTTCTCCGCTGCAAATTTCTCTGCTGCAATTTTCTCCGATGCAAATTTCGCTGTGTAGCCAGACCGACTCGTAATCAAATCGATACACAGCCAAGTCGATAGGTAGCGCACTGGATCAACCGCCTGTTCCTGCGGCAACCCTCGTCCGTTTTGTCAAACACACTCGGTGTTCTCAGAGGCTTTTCAGTGCAAGCCAGTCTCGCCAATGCGACACTTAGCAACCGCGACACTCCCGCCAAAAAAAACTTACATATTTTGTCAGCATTTAATGTATAGACTTGGTTACTTCGCACGTATCTCGGCTAGCAACCATTGCAAACACATAGCAAACCGCTAACCTGAAAGCACCAAAAACCAAGCCGGATCGCCGGAGCCGCGAATAGGGCCCCATTCTCTTTGTCGAAAATCTCGGAGTATCTCTCTGAGCTATATTTCCAGATCGTCGCCTGCGTCCTCCCTCTTCTTTGCGGAGTCTAATCATGAAGTTACCGAAGTTACGTCGCTCGGCATTTACGCTGGTCGAACTGTTAGTGGTCATCGCGATCATCGGAGTGTTAGTCGGCCTGTTGTTGCCTGCGGTTCAGGCGGCCCGCGAGGCGGCTCGTCGCATGTCGTGCAGCAACAATTTCAAGCAATTGGGGCTGGCGTTACATAATTACCACTCGGCTTACAATCAGCTTCCGCAACAAGGTGGCGGCAGCGGCACACCGACAACGAGTGCGCTGACGACCAATCGTGAACGTCTCTCTGCGATGCCGGGCTTAACACCGTTTTTCGAGCAACAAGCGGTGTGGGAGCAGATTTCCAATCGTTACACCGACGCGGGCGGCACGACTTGGCCTGCGATGGGGCCGGCGTCCTACAACGTGAACTACGTGCCCTGGCGAACTCAAATTCCGACGCTGTTATGCCCATCGGACCTTGCCCCTAACGCGGGCATCCCGTTCGGCCAACTGAACTATGGATTTAGCTTTGGAGATTCGTTCTGGAATTGCAACAACACGCGCAACAATGCGGGCACTCCGGTGAACATTGGCCAACATCGCGGCTTTTTCAAGGATCGTTTTGTCACGCGATTCCGTGACTGCTTGGATGGTTTAAGCACGACGATTGCGATGGCCGAAATTCAACGCAGCAGTGGCACTCGCGAACTTGCCGGCGACGTTTTGGTGCGCAACGGAAGTGGCAATGACATGCGGGACAACCCAAAGGCGGAAGTCCTGGAGTTTGCCCGCGATCCGGAACGCCCCCTGTTCTATAAGCCGAGCGTGACACTTGCGATCGACACCAGTTCGGGAGGCCATCGTTATCGTGGATCCAATTGGGCACAAGGGGAACCAATGATGTCGGGGGTGGGTCAGACATTGCCGCCAAACTCTGCAAACTGTGTCCGCGGCAATGGGGATGCGAATGGGCCAGGGGGAATCTTTTCCGCTGGTAGCCGTCATCAGGGCGGATGCCACGTGCTGATGGGCGACGGCTCGGTGACCTTTATCACCGACAGCATCGATACCGGGAACACGAACCAAGGCCCAATCGGCACCTCCGCGCCCGGGGCTCCGCCAGCAGGCTCGGCGAGCAATTACGGCATTTGGGGCGCAGCGGGCAGCGTGGCGGGTAGAGAGACAACGTCGCTGAGTGACCAATAGCCAAACCACCACAGCGATGCGTCGTCGTGAAGAGATACGTTGTCGTGAAGCCCAGAAAACAGCATTCGTATCCCAAGCTTGATAACCACTTTCCTTTCGAGCCATCCTTTAATGGAGCTTATCCCGATGAAGTTCAGTACAATTGTTTTCGCGATCGCGGTGGGTTTCGTATCACTGCTCGGATGCGGCACGAGTTCAGAGGTAACGGTCAACCCGGCGCCGGAGATGACCAACGAAGAGATTGAGCAGATGGATGCGGAAAGTGATCGCGCACGAGAAGCGGCGATTCGGGACGGAATGTGATTGCCGTTGTAACTAGAAGCGGACAGAAACGGAAACACAATGAAAAAGCTACTCTTTATCCCCTTTCTCGCCATCCTTTGGGGGCAATCTTTTCAAACCAGCGTGGCTGCAGAGCGTCCCAACATTATCCTTGTCTTTATCGACGACATGGGCTGGGGCGATTTTTCGTGCTTCGGCAATGAGGATGCTGAAACACCCAACATCGACCGACTGGCAGCCGAGGGAGTTCGGTTCGAGCAGTTCTATGTCAACTCGCCGATCTGCTCGCCATCGCGAGTTGCGATTTCCACGGGCCAGTATCCACAGCGATGGCGGATCACTTCGTATCTGAACAATCGAAAGAGCAACGATGAACGTGGCGTGGCCCAATGGCTCGATCCCAAAGCTCCGATGCTGGCACGTTCGCTTCAGAAGGCCGGTTACGCAACGGGTCACTTTGGGAAATGGCACATGGGCGGGCAGCGTGATGTCACCGACGCTCCGCCGATCACCGATTATGGCTTTGATGAATCGCTGACCAATTTCGAGGGCATGGGGCCAAAACTGCTGCCGTTGACCTTGAAACCGGGGCAAGAAAAACCAGGACGGATCTGGGAGGACGCCGAGAATCTTGGGGACGGGTATCGCTGGATGCTGAGATCGGAGATCACATCGGGGTTCGTCGATGCAGCAATCCCGTTCATCGACAAAGCCGCCGCGGCCAAGCAACCTTTCTACATCAACCTGTGGCCCGATGATGTTCACGGCCCGTATTGGCCACCGGTGGAAACGTGGGGCGATGGTTCGCTGCGACGGTTGTATCTGTCCGTGCTTGAAACGATGGACAAGCAGTTCGGCAGATTGTTTGATCGAATCCGTAACGACGCCGTGCTCCGTGACAACACGCTGATTCTGGTTTGCTCGGACAACGGTCCGGCACCGGGGGCCGGAGAAGCGGGTCCATTTCGTGGATTCAAAACGCACCTGTACGAAGGGGGCGTCCGATCTCCGTTGATCGCGTGGGGGCCATCGATCGTTCGGCGGCAGGAGCACGTCGACCGAGAATCGGTGTTCTCGGCGATTGACCTTGCGCCGACCTTGCTGACGTTGACGGACACGCCGTTCCCAAAGGATGTCCAATTCGACGGCGAACCGTTAGTCGCCACACTGCGAGGAGAGGGGGGTTCACGCAACAAGCCCATCTTCTTTCGCCGCCCTCCGGATCGCGATTCGTTTTACGGGGTCGAGGACCTGCCCGATCTCGCGGTTCGATCGGGCAAATGGAAACTATTGTGCGAGTACGACGGGTCGAACGTGGAACTGTATGACCTAAGTCATGATCGAGCCGAATCGACGAACGTGGCGTCCAATTATCCGGAGATTGCGGTAAACTTAAAGACAAAGCTTCTTGATTGGCACAACTCGATGCCTGCGGACAATGGCGCAACGTATCGAAAAAAGCAAGCCAAACGCAAGTAATCAGAAGTGAGTCAACGCTCACCGTCCCGCACCGGAAACCACCCATGACCAACCTTCTCAAGATAACCACATGGTGCATGGGATTCATTTGCATCCTGTCGGTGCGTCCCTGCATCGCCGACGAGCGCCCCAATGTCGTAGTGATGATGGTCGACGACTTGGGGTTTTCGGATATCGGCTGTTATGGCAGCGAGATCCAGACGCCGAACTTGGATGCACTTGCCCGCAATGGTGCACGGTTTTCACAGTTTTACAACACCGCCAAATGCCATTCATCACGAGTTTGCTTGCTGTCCGGCCAGTACTGCATCGCGGCGGGAGACACGTCGCTTGCGCATGCCGTGACATCGGCGGAAGTGCTTGGCGATGCGGGCTACTTCACCGCCATGACGGGCAAATGGCATCTGGACAAACAGCCAACTGACTTTGGTTTCCAACGCTACTTTGGTCACCTCAGTGGTGCATGCAATTATTTTTCGGGCGACAACACGTTCCGGCTTAACGGCGAGCCGTGGCAGGTTCCGAGCGATGGGTTTTATACGACCGTTGCCAACGTCGACTACGGTTTGAAATTCCTCGACGAAGCCCGCACCACTGGCAAGCCATGGTATTTGTACGTGGCCTTCAACGCACCGCATGCGCCGCTGCACGCGTTACCCGAAGACTACAAAAAGTACCAAGGCAAATACGACCAAGGCTGGGATGCGGTACGTGACGCGAGAATTGCCAAGCAGAAGCGTACAGGAGTATTGCCTGAATCGCTCGAACCGAGCCCTCGGCCTGAACACATTCCGGCGTGGAATGATCTCGAACAGTGGAAACGCGACTACGAAGCCAATCGCATGACCACGCTTGCGGCAATGATTGATCGCGTCGATCAAGAGGTGGGCCGTTTGGTCGCCGATTTGAAGAAAAACAACGAACTCGAAAACACCTTCATCTTGTTCGTCTCGGACAACGGAGCGTGCCCGTACGACCGAAAACCGGCTCGCTTGGATGTCGAGCCAACCAGTGCGAATGTCTCCTTCGGTGATTCAACCGGTTGGGCCTGGGCTCGCAACAGCCCGTTTCGCTACTACAAGCAAAACCAATTCGAAGGCGGAATTTCGACTCCTGCGATTGTGCACTGGCCAGCGGGTTTGAAGGTCGAATCGGGCAGCATGATCCAGCAACCGGCTCACTTGATCGACGTTTTACCAACGCTGGCCGACCTTGCCAAAGCCAACATTCCTGAATCACACGAGGATCGAACGTTGCGTCCCGTTTCGGGAGTCTCGCTGCAACCGTTACTTCGGGGTGAACCGCTTGAAGCACGCTCCCCCATTCACCTAATGTTTGCCGAGGACCGCGGTCTTCGCGATGGCGATTGGAAGCTTGTCAGTTTTCAACGTGAAGCGTGGGAATTGTATAACGTCGCCGAGGACCGATGTGAGCTGAATAACCTTGCCGACCAGCAGCCCGAACGGCTAAACAAAATGATTGCGATGTGGCACGAGATGGCCGAGAACGTCGTGCACGCTCCGGCCAAAGCACGTGCGCCCGTCAAGGAAGCTTCGTTGCCGCATCGCCATCGCGAGTGGACCAACTTTGACGCAGATACGCCTGCGGAGTACCAAAAGAAAAGGCAAACAAACGCCGGTTCCACTAAGAAGGGCAAATCCGCAAACTTGCAATCTGCAAACCACATCCGTGCCCGCAAAAACACGACTTTGAAAATCGTCGGAAACGAATTGCGTTTGCAGTTCACGGGTGACGATCCTGGAATCGCGATGGACTTGCGAAACAAGCAACTTCCCAAAGGCCCCTACCAAATCACATTCAGGCTGATGGTTGATGCCAAGTCGGGTGAAGCATCCGAAGGCGAAGTCTTCTACACCACCGACGCCAAAATCATCTTGCCGCAAGGCAACAAGATTCCGTTTGTGGTGGAATCGAGCAACGCATGGCAAGCGGTCCGCATCGACATCGCCGAAGCGGTGCGACTTTATCAATTGCGTATTGATATTAGCGACGGTCCAGGTGCGGCGACGATTGCCGACTTGCAACTGCTCGGCTCCGACGGAAAGACGCTGTCAAATTGGCCCCAATAAGAAGCAATGGCAACTTCGTGGCCCGATAAACCCCATCCGAAAATTCGAGAACGAGCGATCAGTCCGACTTAACGTCAGACATCGTCGCTGTGACCTTTTCATCGAAATAGTATTTGTACCAGCCGACCTCTTGCACATTCAGTGGTGCCGAGGGCAGCCCCGGCGGCTTTAGTTCACTCGTCCAGCTTTTCAGTTTGTCACGCAGGATTTTTGCCCGGCCACGTCGGCTATTGATCAGGTTGTGTTGCTCTTCTTTGTCATCGCGGATGTTGAAGAGCAGTTCACGTCCATCGCCAGTGAGAATGTATTTCCAGTCTCCGTCGCGAACCGCTCCCTGGTTCCAGAATCGCCAGTACAGGTCACGCTGCGGCTTCTGGGATTCGATTCCTGAGAGCCAGGGAACAAGGTCAACTCCATCAAGACTTGAAGTTGAATCCGCGTTTACTCCTGCCGCCGCCAATGCCGACACCGTCATGTCCAGACTGATAACGGGTTCACTGATGATCTTTCCTTTGGGAAGTTTTGCTGGCCACGACCAGATCATAGGAACACGGATCCCTCCTTCGGCGACCATTCCTTTTTCGCCACGGAGGGGATCGTTGCGGGAACCATCCCACGCCGGACCAGGCTTTCCGACAGGTAGAATGTCGGCCATCAATTCTCCGGTGTGAGCCCCCAGCGGAGCACCGTTGTCGCTGGCAAACATCACAAATGTGTTGTCGGCAATGCCTTTATCTTGAAGCAACTTCATGATGCGCCCCACGCCCTCGTCAACCGCATTGATCATTGCGAGACCGGTTCGGCGACGCTCGGGCATATCCCCCAGGAACCTTTGCAGATACTTCTCGCTCGCTTCCAGTGGAACATGCGGTGCATAGTGAGCGAGGTACAGAAAGAACGACTTGTCGGCGTTGCGCCGGATAAATGCCAGCCCAGCGTCAGTTTGAACGTCGACCCGAAAGCGACCATCGTGGACTGTTTCGCCGGTCGGATTCAGAGTTTTGCCGCGGAGGTCAAAGTTGGCCCAGTACGGATTGAGCTCACCCTGAAAAAATTCATCGAAGCCACGTGACTGTGGCCAGTATGGCATCGACAAATCGCGACGAACGAGCACTCGATTGCCTTGAATGCCATCAGGTTGGTGTTGTTTTGCCCATTTCAAACAGACTGCGTTCGGTTCCAGGTGCCATTTGCCGACCATACCGGTGGCATACCCGACTTCTCTTAATCGTTCTGCGACCGTCAGTTGATCCAGCGGCAACGGGCCGTCTGGGATCGTATCGAATCCAAAACGTTGTTGATAACGACCGGTCATCAGCCCGGCACGTGATGGCGAACACTGCGGCGCGGTGATGTAGGCGTCCGTGAACATCACCCCCTGTTGCGACAAGGCATCCAAATGCGGCGTCTTCACATCCGACAGATTGCCCATTGCGCTGAGATCACCATAGCCCCAATCGTCAGCGAAAATGAAGATCAAGTTTGGCCGGGTAGCGTCATCGGCCCAAAGGAGACTCGGCAAAGAGACGAACGTTGCAGCACAAAAGATCAGTGATCGCATGTAGAAAATATTCATAGTCTATGGACGAAAGTGCTGTACCGACGAAGAGTCATTCAGAGTCAGACGGACAAGAAAAAAGTGAGATAGACTTCCAGCCGTCATCCTCGAAAATGCAGGCAACGGCTTCGCCCGCCTGCTGATGTTGCCGATGATCGAAAAATCCCTCAGAAATCCCACAAAACGATGTCGAGAGTTGGCATTGCTGATCGTATTCCATTTCACCCGGACCCGCGATACAGCAGAAGCACCCTTTTTTGATTGATTTTCCAAGCCGTTGCAGGTAAACACGAGTCTTCCCCCCCTCTCCTCAAAATTGTGCACTCCCCCATGAAGCTCCCTTTCATACTGGCGTTGTCGATTGCAACGCTTACCTCCATGTTCGTTTCCGCAGCCGACCGTCCCAACATTGTTGTCATCATGGTCGACGACATGGGAGTGTCGGACATCGGACCGTATGGCAGCGAGATCCCCACGCCTCACCTTGATGCACTGGCCGAAAACGGAGTGCGATTTTCGCAGTTCTATAATACCGGCCGATGTTGCCCGACACGTGCATCGCTATTGAGCGGACTGTATTCACACCAGGCCGGAATCGGCTGGATGACAACCGACCAAGGCGTCCCCGGTTACCAGGGACGGCTGAACGAACAATGTGTCACGATCGCCGAAGTGCTGGGGCAAGCCGGTTACTTTACCGCGATGACGGGTAAATGGCATGTCGGTGCGAATCATGGCGTCAACCCGTGGGGCCGCGGGTTTGACCGCAGTTTGAACTTGGCAGCAGGCGGCGTCCATTTTTCGAACCAGACCGGCAGCAAAGGGGGCGCCAACCTGTTCCTCAATGGAGAAACGATTTCATCGGAGGACCCGCGACTGAATCCTCCGTGGTATGGCAGCGACCTGTGGACCGAACAAGGCCTGAAGTTCATCGACGAAGCGATCGCGGACGAGAAGCCCTTCTTTTGGTACCTGGCACATGTCGCACCCCATTTTCCATGCATGGCACCCGAGGAGACCATCGCCAAGTATCGCGGCAAATACATGGCCGGATGGGACAAGTTGCGTGAGCAGCGTTATGCGAAACAGATCGAACAGGGATTCATCGACAAGAACTGGAAACTCGAACCGCGTCCCGAGGAAATTCCGGCTTGGGATTCGCTCTCGCCTGAAGAACAAAAACGCTATGACGACATGATGGCGATCTACGCCGCAATGATCGAAGAGGTCGACAAGAACATCGGCAAATTGGTCGACGCAATGCGTCAGCGAAAACAACTCGACAACACGCTGATCCTGTTCCTTTCGGACAACGGCGGCAATGCCGAAGCAGGCGTGTCGGGCAAGTACAATGGCGAGCACCCTGGCGATCCGCACTCAGATGTCTTCATCGGTCGCTGCTGGGCCCATCTAAACAACACCCCGTTTCGCAAGTACAAGCACTACAACCACGAAGGCGGCACGTCGAGCCCTTTGATCGCTCATTGGCCAGCGGCGATCGAGCCTCGCACGGGCCCGGATGCTTGGATCCAGACACCGACGCATCTGATTGACATCATGGCAACCTGTGTCGATCTCGGCAGAGCGACTTACCCAGATGAATTCAAGGGGAATGCGATCGTGCCGATGCAGGGGCAAAGCTTGAAACCGCTGCTCATCGGCAGCGGTGACTTTGCCAATCGTCCGCTGTACTGGGAACACGAAGGAAACGCAGCGATTCGCGTGGGAGATCGAAAACTGGTTCGCCAAGGCCTGAAGGGCGAGTGGGAACTGTTTGATATGAAATCGGACCGAACCGAGCAGAACAATCTGGCGAGCCAAAATCCCGAAGTCGCCGAAGCAATGGCGAAACAGTGGCGAGACTGGGCCAAGTACGCCAATGTATTGCCAAGACCTGCGACAAAAGGAAAACTGAAAGGCAAAAAGCAACGAGGCAAAGCGGGACAAAACAAAGCCGATCAAGCGGGCGAGGGGGGAAAAAAATGACGAGTCACCTGACACGCACCTACTCTGCTGCAATTGCCATCACGCTGTTGATTGTTTGCACCGTTTCGGCAGCAGACAAACCAAACATGGTCATTTTCGTTGCCGACGATCACGGCTGGAAAGACAGTTCGGTCTACGGCAGCCCCTCAGCGAAGACGCCGAACATGCAAGCGCTAGCGGATAAGGGAATGGTTTTTGACCGTGCTTTTGTCGCTTCGCCCGCGTGCGGTCCCAGTCGTGCGGCGCTGCTAAGTGGATTGATGCCAGCACGCAACGGCGCCGAACCGAATCATCAAATGCCGCGGCCCGACACGCTTTCGATGGTCAAACAGTTGCAAACCGAAGGCTACGAAGTGGTCGCGTTTGGCAAAGTCG
The DNA here is from genome assembly GCF_039541335.1 of Novipirellula rosea. Lineage (NCBI taxonomy): Bacteria > Pseudomonadati > Planctomycetota > Planctomycetia > Pirellulales > Pirellulaceae > Novipirellula > Novipirellula rosea. Next base: position 101,245 of record NZ_BAABGA010000012.1, read on the forward strand.
GACATGGCAAGGAAACCGAAATGGCGGGATTTGATCACGCCCAGGATTATCCCAAAGGCCGTAATCGCGACGGCATCAAGCGACTGGTTCGTGATTACTTTGCCAAACGCGAATCGGATCAACCGCTGTGCTTAATGGTCGGCGACCATCGGCCGCATGTGTCATGGATCAAAGAAACATCGTACAACGCGGACGATGTCGTACTGCCCGTCGGTTCGGTCGACACGACCGAAACTCGCCAGCACTGGGCCCGCTATCTTGCCGATGTGACCGGGATGGATGCCATGATTGGCGAAGTCGACCGCATGGCGAAGGCCTATTTCGGAAATGACGACTACTTGTTTCTGTACAGCGCTGACCATGGAGCGCAGTGGCCCTTTGGCAAATGGAATCTATATGACACCGGCACTCGAACGCCACTGATTGTTCGCTGGCCCGGACACATTACGCCCGGCGTTCGTAGCGACGCCATGGTGAGCTGGATCGACCTAATGCCCACGCTGATTGAATTCGCTGGCGGAACAGTGCCCGAGGGCATTGATGGCCGATCGTTTGCCGACGTGCTGCGGAGCAAACGCAACTCACATCGTGAGGTCATCTACACCACTCACAGTGGCGACGGCAATCGAAACGTTTACCCGATCCGTGCCGTTCGCGATGATCGATTTAAATACATCCGTAATCTGCGTCCGGATTGCTACCACTCGAACCATTCGGATATCGACCGCAAAGACGGCGCCGGTGCTTATTGGGATTCGTGGGACGAAGCGGCGAGGACCGATCCCAAAGCCGCCGCGATCGTGGCGAAATACTATCAGCGTCCTGCAGTCGAGTTTTATGATTTGGCAAACGATCCCGATGAACAACACAACTTGGCCAACGATCCAACGTTCGCTAACCAAGTGAAGAAAATGTCCGCGATGCTAGACGCATTGGATGGTGCAGCAGGGCGATACTCAACAGATTTTTAATACGCCGTATCCAATCACGGGTCCAAAACCGGTCGACGTGCTGAAGGGATCGAAACGCTAAGCAGGCGTTGCCTTACAGCGATTCAGTAAAGACGTAGCACCCGATTCACAATGTCCCGATCCCTCATCCCGCCGTTATCCCCAGAACAACAAACGTTTATTCCAAAACAAATCAAATGCGAATGACTTACCTCCTTCAGCGACTCACCGCCATCGCGGCTGTCATGTTGTCAACATGGGCGACCGCCGCCGAACGCCCCAACATCCTAGTGATCCTGGCGGATGACTTGGGTTATTCGGATTTGGGTTGCTACGGCGGCGAGATCCCGACCCCCAATATCGATTCTCTCGCCGCGGGTGGTGCACGATTTACTCAAGTCTATAACTCGGCCCGCTGTTGTCCGACGCGAGCATCGTTGATGACAGGATTGTATCCTTCGCAAACCGGCATTGGTGACTTCACCACAGGTCGGCCTGACGCCAAACGAGGCCCTGGATACATTGGCCGACTGAACGATCAATGTGCGACGCTTGCGGAAGTTCTGAAACCAGCGGGATACGGATGCTATTACGTTGGCAAATGGCACCTACATCCGGAAACTGGACCAATCCGGCGTGGATTTGACGAGTTCTATGGTTACACCGACGATCATTCGCACGACCAATACGATGCGGACTACTACATCCGATTACCGGAAGGTCGCAAAAAGGAGATCGATCCTGCGGCGGACGATTTCTACGCGACGGATGTGTTTAACGAGTACGCGTTGAATTTCATTCGCAAAGGACAAAGCAGTGACAAACCTTGGTTCCTGTTTCTCGGCCATTCTTCACCCCACTTTCCTGTGCAAGCTCCGGCGGAGCGTGCGGACAAGTACGACGCGACTTACCAACGTGGCTGGGATGTGTTGCGAGAGGAACGGTTCGCGAGGATGCAGAAACTCGGTTTAGTCGACGGAGATCGCTGGAGACTGAGTCCACGCAGCCTCGTTCCGGTTGACCGCGATGACATCGCTAACGGTTTCTCGGGCCAGCAAAACCCTGCTTGGGATTCGCTTGACCAAGACCGTCAACTTGACCTCGCTCGACGGATGGCAGTATTTGCCGCGATGGTCGAAGGAGTCGACAAGGGTGTTGGCCAAATCATCGATCATTTGAAACAAACCGACGACCTGGAGAACACGCTGATTCTATTTCTCAGTGACAATGGAGCTTGTTACGAATGGGGCCCGTTCGGCTTTGACGGCAAATCACGACGCGGTACGACGACACTTCACACGGGTGACAAGATTCGAGAAATTGGGGGACGGGGCACGCATCAGTCCTACGGCAGCGGATGGGCAAACCTCGGCAACACCCCGTTCCGGCTGTACAAACATTTTACCAACGAAGGCGGCATCAGTTCGCCCTTCATCGCCCATTGGCCCAAGGGGATTGGCAAATCCGACGACTGGATTCGTGACCCGGCACATGTGATGGACGTGATGCCGACGCTAATGGAAGCCGCTGGCGCGACGTACCCCGAAACACTCGGCGGCAACGCAATCACGCCGCTCGAAGGCACCAGTCTGCTGCCGGCAATGCGTGGCGAAACACTGCCCGAACGCACGATCGGGTTTGATCATCAGGCAGCTCACGCGTTGCGAAAGGGCGACTGGAAAGCGGTCTACGCCAAACGCATGCCCGACGAATTGAAGTGGGAACTTTACAACCTTGCCGAAGACCGCAGCGAGCTGAACGACTTGGCGGAAAAGGAACCTGAACGCACCCGATCGATGGTAGCCCAGTGGGAAGAATGGGCACGCCGCGTTGGAGTGATCTGGGACCCCGAGCCATCGGAGGGTGGCGGTGCAACGAAGGCGGTGGAGTCGCCCGCAATCGCGAATCGACGCATCAAAATCGAAGCCGTTGTCGAGGCAAACACCCCGCATGGCATCGTGCTCGCGCAAGGCGGCAACCAGCATGGATACGCGTTGCACTTCATCGATGGTGTGCCCGCGTTTGATGTCCGAGTCAACGGCGAAGTCACGCGATTGATCGCGACCGAAAAAGTGCGCGGCAAGATCAAACTGCAAGCCATTTTGTCGGACGATCAGATGCAGCTATCGGTCAACGACCAACCGCCGCTACGTCGTCCCTCGCCCGGCTTTATTCCTGCACAACCGATCGACGCATTGAGCGTCGGCTTTGACGACCGAACCGCTGCGGGCGACTACGCGGCACCGAATCCGTTCAACGGAAAAGTGATCGATTACAAAGTCAACACAACGCAGGCCAAGAAGAAGAAACAATCAGGCGATGCGACAACTGCGGCCGATGACTTCCCGGCGTCCGCATTCATCCAGCAAAAAACGGATCGAAAACCAGGACCGGTGATGGACGCCGCAACGATTCGGGCTGGACTGCAATCGCATGACCGGGCGCTACATATCAAATCGGGCTGGATCCGCGATCCGTATATCACACTCGGGCCCGACGACTACTATTATTTGACCGGGACGCAGCCCAACGCGGACGATCCACGCGAGGCGGCGGATCCTTACAACATCGGTCTTGGCGGCGAGAGCATCGTCGGCGATCAGGTGCGAGTCTATCGCAGCAAAGATTTGATCCACTGGGAATCACTCGGTCCGATTTTCACGATCGACGACATCTTTGCTGCGACGAAAAAAGACAAGAAGCCGAAACACATTTGGGCTCCTGAAATTCATTGGCTCGGCGACCGCTGGGCCCTGGTGCATTGCCCGAAACAGGTTTCCAGCCTCGCAACGACCGCGGGCAAAGAGCTCGCAGGCCCATGGACGCATCCAATGAAGGGCGGCATGGGCCCTCGCCATGATCCGTCGCTGTTTACCGACGACGATGGAACGATCTATCTGCTTTGGCAAAACACGATGATTGCTCCCTTGAGCAAGGATCTGAGCCGCTACACCGGCGATCCGGTGCGAATTGATCCGGCGGGAAGCCGCCCAGGTCCCGACGGAAAACCGATCAGCCGCATCGGTCACGAGGGCGCGACGATGATCAAAGTCGATGGCAAATACGTGCACCTGGGGACCGCATGGTCGACCGATCAAGGCCGCCGGGGTTCGTACAACTTGTACTACAGTGTCGCGGACGAGATTACCGGTCCGTATGGTCCACGCAAATTTGCCGGCCGCTTCCTCGGACACGGCACTCCGTTCCAAGACAAACAGGGCCGGTGGTGGTGCACTGCTTTTTTTAACGGCAACGTTCCTCCGCTATCGCGAACAGGAATTGAAACTCGCGACATCGGCGACAACGCGAAAACGATCAATGAGCAAGGCGTCACGATTGTGCCGCTGGAGGTCCGAGTTTTGGATGATGGCGAAATCTTCATTCGTGCCAAAGACCCCGCCTATCGAAACCCAGGCCCCGATGAAGCACAAAGGTTCGAGATCGCGGACTGAGTGTTTTTTTGGGAACGAGCGGAAAACGAGTGTGTAGTTTCAAGTAGGGCCTAAGGAGTCATTACTGACGTAGCGGAACTCGTCAAGAGTTTCGACCAGCCTGGAAAACGAAAGTCTTGACGACTTCCGCTACGGGAAAACCGGTCACTTATTGTTCCGACCGCTCTTAACGGCTCAATGGAACCGGCGCTACGCTCAATCATCGAATCAAACAAGATCCTTGATACTTGCAACTAGACGGTCGATCACTTCGTCGTCGGTTTTTGGATTAAAGATCACGGCTTTCCAAGCAGGCAACTGGATCCCATGAGGACAGTAGCCAATCGAAGTGGTAAAGCTCAATCGTGCATCGACGGCGGGATCAAGCGTGGCCGCTCGTTTGTTGTAAAGTCGCTTGATTTCCCCGAAATACTGCGTCTGCTCTTCGACCGACATGGTCCCCTCTTCGAGTTGCTTGAACAACTCTTTGGCGTTGCGTCCTCGCGGCAATACCCACCAACACACACTGGGCCCGGGCGTATTTAAGTTCAGCACTTTGCAAAAATCAAGTTCTTCGATCCGCTTTTTCAACTGGTTCGCTTTTTCGATCGCGTTCGCCACGAGGCAACGATAACCGTTTAGCCCGATGCCGTTGAGCGACGCCATCACGGCGTAGGGGCCAATCCCAGGCCGCGAGCACTCCAGCGTAAACAGTGCGGGATCATGACGAAAATCAGCTTCGGAAAAATAGGGAATCTCTTCGAGCGTTCGAGTCAGGTGCAACAGGTCGTCGCGATGACGGACAATGAAGGCGCTCGAGGGGTAGTGTCCCCATCCCATTTTGTGAAAGTCGAGCGTGACCGAATCGGCATAGCGAAATCCGACGGTCGCTTGCTGAGTGCGCTGAATCAATTCCAATGTTTCTGCGTTCGCCCCGAGCGGATTGGTTTGGATATTGTATTCGGTTAAAAAGCAACTGATCCAACCGACCGCAGCATCGACGTGTAGATGCGCGGGCGTAACGCCATATTGTTGCGATTTGCGATCGATGATTTCCTTAATCGATTGAATGTCATCAATCCCGAAGGCATCCGTGGTGCCGAAGGTGGCGATGACAAATGCAACCTTGACGCCATCGGAGTACATTTCGTCGAGTTTTTGCTCCAGTCGATCCAACCGCATCGACATATTTTCATCGGTCGGAATCGAGTGCAGATTTTTCACTCCGATACCCAACCAACCGGCCAAGGTCGCGTTGGAATAGTGTCCCGCCTCGGAAACCAGTCCCGCCAATTTCTTGTCGCCGAGCCCATTTTGCATCGTGCCGGGAGCGACTTTTTCAATCCCGATCTTCCCGCCGTACAGATTCGAGATCGTGCCTCCGATCGTAAACACACCCCAAGGGGACTCGGTGTGATAGAAGATTAAATTCGCAAGCGCCGTGATCGACTTGACTTCCAATTCATTGGATCGCAAGCAATACGTATCGACACAGAGATTGGGGTTTTTCAGTAGCGCCGCAATCGATCCGATCAACGAGGCAAAGTTGGGTGGACCTTTGACGTTTTCGAGATGCAGTTTGGACTGCCAGCTATCGGTCCCCCAATAGAACGGAAAGATGGCGTCACGCGCATCCTTTAGATTCCCCGGCAAGGTATGAATCTCGGGGTTTGCTTGAGCCGTTTCGTAGTTGCGAGACATCAATCGGCCCGGCGGCATCGATTGCTCGGCCTCGAGCGCCGACAACATTTCGCCGAATATTTGCATCAGATCGTCTCGCCGACATGTGAAAAACATATCGACCAAATCTTGTAGCTTCTTCGCGTCCATCATGTTTCCTTCGACTGAGACTTCACCCAATGCATCTAATGCAGTGTAGCGGAAGTCGTCAAGACTTTCGTTTTCTGTCCGGAATGCCCGAAAGCCTTGACGACTTCCGCTACGGGAAAACCCGTCACTTATTGTTCGGCTCGATCCGTAAAGAGCGATCCAAACGCTCTGCTTTGCATGATAGTTCTGCTCGCCATCGTTCAACAGGAGTCGCTGCTATTGGACTGGGGACGCTGCGGGTATGTCAGCACAAACCATTTTCCCCCGCCAACGACCTACGCTTTGCATTCGGCACGAAACTCGGTCGGGGTCGTTCCTGTTTCGCGTTTGAAGACAGCGGCCATGTATTCGGCGTACTCAAAACCGGCACGCTGGGCGATTTCATGGATGGACAGCTCGGTTTCGCGTAGCAAGACCTTGATACGATCCATTCGCACTCGCATGATCTCTTCGTGCGGCGTATGGCCAATCAGTCGCATGAATCGATGCTCCAGTGCCCGCCGTGAAAGCGAGACGTGGCGCAGGATGTCGGTGACACGAATATTGGCAAGGGCATGGCGTCGGATATAGCTGAGTGCCCGGGCGACCTCGATGTCTTCGATCGCCAATGTATCGGTCGACTGGCGGACGCGAATCCCCAGCGGCTGTGTGATCAATCGCTGGCGGGGGGACACTGACTCGCCTTGCATCATTCGGTCCAGCAGCTCGGCGGCTTCGTAGCCGGTGGACTTCGTGTCGGGAATCACGCTGGAGAGATTGGGCTCGGCCAACTCACAAATCAAGCGATCGTCGTCGACGCCTAAGACCGCGATCTCTTCGGGCACCGCGATTTCAAGCTCGCGACAAACATCCAAGACCTGCTGCGCTTGGAAATCGTAACAGGCCATAATCGCGGCGGGCCGCGGCAGTTGATTCAGCCACGCCGCGATCGCTCGTTTCTCGGCATCCCAGCTAAAGCTTGAATCATAGCGAGGCGTCATCTGGTGCTCGTGATAGGAGCATCCTGCCGCGATGGTCATACGTTTGAAGTGGTCACGCCGGAGGTTGGACCATTCAAATCCAGGATCGCCACAGTAGGCAAGCTGTGTAAAACCGCGTTCGGTGAAATGTTGTATCCCCAAACGCGAGATCGCCTCGTCATCGGTATCGGCCCAGGGAATACCTTTGACGTGCCGCGCCGCACTGAGATCGACGATCGGCAGTCCAAATTTTCTCAGACGACGACCAATCGTGTCAGTTTCGATGCGGGCGATAATTCCGTCTCCTTTCCATGATTGCAACCATGCCGGCGGAGCAGCTCCACGCTCTTGTTCGGTCAGGTGAATGGACCAATTTGCATGATGTTTTGCGTACGCAATGATGCCGTCCAACAACCCGCGGCAATAGCCGTTGGACGTCTCGATCAGTAGTGCCACGGATCGCCGCGTCATTAAATCCTCCTAAACCCTAGCCTTGAAACCATGTGAAATATCTCTGATCGATTGCAAAAAGTCTACTGGATCAAGGCAGCTTTGAAAGGGAAAATACGCCTTAGCCCGGGACTTGCAGGGATGTAATCGGCCATCGAACGAGGTGGCAACGTCTATACTGTCAAGCAATCCACCGAGCGTGAAGTGTGAAATCTATCCGATACTCCATTCATTCGATTTAACAAGGCGAGCCTACCCGTGAGTGCATTTCCTGAAGTTTCCAAGATCAAGTACGAAGGCCCCGACTCGGACAACCCACTCGCGTTTCGCTGGTACAACCCTGACGAGGTGGTCGCGGGCAAGACGATGAAGGATCACTTGCGTTTCACCGTCACGTATTGGCACACATTTCGTGGCACGGGCAGCGATCCTTTTGGCGGCGGAACGATGCAGCGGCCTTGGGACGACGGCAGCGAATCGGTCGAAAACGCATGCAACCGTGCTCGAGCGGCGTTCGAGTTCTTTGAAAAACTAGATGCTCCGTTTTATGCATTCCACGACCGTGACGTGGCTCCCGAAGGCGCGACGCTGAAAGAGTCCAATGCAAACTTTGATGCCGTCGCCAAAGTGCTCGGCGAAGAACAGCAGCGAACGGGTGTCAAATTGCTGTGGGGCACCGCCAACATGTTCAGCAATCCCCGTTTTATGCACGGTGCAGCGACAACCTGTAACGTCGAAGTATTCGCCTATGCTGCGGCTCAGGTGAAAAAAGCGATGGAGGTCACCAAGGAACTCGGTGGCGAAAACTATGTGTTCTGGGGTGGCCGCGAAGGCTACCAGTGCCTGTACAACACCGACATGAAACGCGAACTCGATCATCTCGCTCGCTTCTTTCACATGGCCGTCGACTATGCGAAAGAGATCGGTTTTGAAGGCCAATTCTTGATCGAGCCCAAACCCAAAGAGCCGACCAAGCACCAGTACGACTCGGACGCCGCCGCCTGTTTGAACTTCCTGCGTGCCTACGATCTGACCGATCACTTCAAACTGAACATCGAAACCAATCATGCGACCTTGGCGGGTCACGAAATGATGCACGAACTCGAGTACGCTGGGATGCAAGGCACACTCGGTTCGATCGATGCGAACACCGGCGACTTGCTGCTGGGCTGGGACACCGACCAATTTGCAACTAACTACTACCTGACGACTCAGACGATGTTGGTGCTGCTGAAGTACGGTTTGGCGCCCGGCGGAGTGAACTTTGACGCAAAAGTCCGCCGCGAAAGCTTTGAACCCATCGACCTTTTTTACGCCCACATCGGCAGCATGGACGCGTTCGCTCGCGGTTTGAAAGTGGCAGCGAACATCATCGAAGAGGGTGCCCTGAGCAACTTGGTCGACCAGCGATATAGCAGCTGGGACGGCGAATTAGGCAAGAAAATCGAATCGGGCAACACGACCTTCAGCGAGCTCGAAAAACTGATGCTCGAAAAAGGCGAAGCCGCAGCGAACGCGAGCGGACGCCAAGAATTGCTGGAAAATATCTTCAACCGCTACTTGGACAAAAAGTAGTTTTCCTCGATGAATCGCCAGCCTGTGGATCACAACTCCGCAGGCTGGTCGTCAATAGCAAGTGTCTAAATCGATCGCTGGCTGCTCGCTTCTGAACACGCGTATGCGTGACAAAATATTGCAATCACTGCCTGCTCAGCCCCCACCGTCATCTAGAGGTGGCTAGAAAGCGTCTTGGAGTATTGAGCCTCGTTGATTAAAATCCCAGTGTTGTCCACAAGTCGACAGCAACGAAGAAGACCGTAACTTCGTGCCCCCTACCGCAAGCTTCGCTCCGATATAAGCGATTGCTGATTGAGTCCAACATCACCGCTGTAAAGTTAGCCGTATGGGCACTAGCCCCCGGTTGGATGTTTGACGAAACCGTGGCTAACGCCAAAACGGCTAAACAAATCAGCAGTCTCATTAAAGACCGGGTGGAGTGAGACGGCGGGCAAATCAACAAGTCGCTGAGTCACATTCGCAAAGGATGTGACCCCACCGTACAGTGACTTTGGCTGTGATACCGACTTGGCTGCAACTTGAATTGGCTGCCCCGTCGTATCGACGCTGCCAATTCCCTTCTTCATTCGGATTGAAACGTGAGCAGTCCCCTCCTGAATACGCCACTGCGTGTCTGTTTGTTTGTGATCGCTACGATCAGTGGCACGCTATGCGTTTTGCATGGCGAAGAAACAATTGACTTCAGCGACCAAGTCAGCCCAATCTTGTCGGACAAGTGCTTTCATTGCCACGGTCCAGATGCCGAAAACCAGGACTCTGACTTCAGGGCCGACAACAAAGAAAACTTGTTCGCCGACCTGGGCGGCTACTTTGCCGTCGTCCCCGGCGATTTGGATTCGAGCGAATTGCACGCACGAATCCACAGCACGGACGAAGGGGACCAGATGCCGCCACCGGACAGCAATCGATCGCTGTCGGCAGAAGAAAAACGCATTCTCGATTTGTGGATCAAGCAGGGTGCACCCTACGAAGGCCATTGGGCGTTTGAAATCCCGCAAAGGCCCGAAGTTCCCGTCGACGCGATCACGTCGGCGGAATCGCACGCGGGCTGGGATGCGGCCACGATCGAGCGCTGGTCCTCGAACCCGATCGATGCCTTCGTCGGTCGACGATTGATTGAAGCGGGACTTCCTCCATCGCCTGAGGCGGATGCACTGACTCAGCTGCGACGTGCTTCACTGACATTGACCGGTCTGCTGCCGCCGGAAGACCTTCAAGCGATGGTACAAGCAAACCCGACCGACGAAACGTATCGCCAAGCCGTCGACCGCCTGCTTGATTCGATGGCGTATGCCGAACGGCAATCGCTTCGCTGGCTCGACGCCGCGCGGTATGCCGACACCGACGGGTATCAGAACGACAACGGCCGAACGAATTGGCCATGGCGAGACTGGGTCACCAAGGCCTTCTACGACAACATGCCTTTCGATCAGTTCACGATTGAGCAGTTGGCGGGCGACATGTTACCCGACGCCACCGCGTCGCAACGACTCGCAACAACGTTCAACCGGAACCATCGTCAAAACAGCGAAGGGGGAGCCCTTGCCGCAGAATTTTTGGTCGAAAACGTCATCGATCGCGTGGAAACCACCTCGACGGTCTGGATGGGATTGACGTTTGGCTGTGCGCGTTGTCACGACCACAAATACGACCCGTTAAGCCAAAAAGAATTCTTTCAACTCTACGGCTACTTTAACAACATTGGCGAACGAGGGATCGGCAAAGGCGTCGATGCGATGCCAACGATGAAAGTCGTTTCACCATTGCCACCGGTTCCCGACGAACTCATCACTTCCTATCACAATGCCGAGCAAGAACGCATTGCCGCTCGCAACGGGCTTAGCCATCGCATGCACGCATGGATCGCGGAAAGCGAGCAGCATTTGCCCGAATCGCCCTATCAGCACTGGAGCGACGTCGCGGTCCATAACGCGACACTTCACGGTGACGGCACACTTCGCGTCAATGACGACAACACCGTCCAGTACTCACCCGCCGGATCTGCCAGCGGCGTGACGTACGAGATCGAGTTTCACCCCACAACAGCGTCCGCAGCAAACGCTGAATCCAACCATTTGGATGTATTGCAAATCGAAGCACTCGTTGATGATTCCTTTACCAAACCGAATCAATTAGCTCCGAGCTCCAACGGCAACTTTGTGCTGACCGATGTGACGTTGACGGTCGGGGACACCCCGGTCGAGATTGCATCCGCATCGGCGAGTCGCCAGCAACCCAATTACATTGCCGACAATGTGCTTGATGACGACACGCGTTCGGGATGGGCTATCCACGGCAATCAAGCCGAAAACGTCCGCTTGATCCTCGAACTCAAAACCCCGATCAAGCCCGATCCACAGTCAACGATCAAATTACGACTGCGATTTACGCAAGATTTCCCCAATCACTCGATTGGAAAATTGCGTCTGCAGACGGCGGTCAAAAATGCAACGACAGATGAAGAACCGTTGATCTCGGATCAAGCCATTGTGGCCATCCTGAGAAAACCCGAAAAATCACGCTCCAAGGACGACAAAAAGACACTGTCCAGTTACTACGAGTCGATTGACCCGACGTTGGTCGAGGCCGAAAGACGGTTCAACGAAGCGGAAAAGGCATTGCAGGAAGCGGGCGGCCAAATCGCGACCACGATGGTGATGAAAGAACGCGACGGCGATCCGCTGCCCGCCTATTTGCTGATGCGAGGCCAGTACGATGCACCCGACAAGAGCGAAGTGTTATCGCGTGGCGTGCCCGTTGCCCTGTTGTCGTCGGCGGACGCGTCACAGCCCGCCGACCGGCTCGAATTAGCAAAGTGGCTGGTCTCTCGCGAGCACCCGCTGACCGCTCGCGTGACCGTCAACCGCATCTGGCAAGACCATTTTGGAATAGGGTTGGTTTCCACCACCGAAGATTTTGGGCTGCAAGGCGAGGTACCGTCTCATCCCGAGTTGTTGGATTGGTTGGCAGTCGAGTTCATCGAATCGGGATGGGATGTCAAAGCGATGCACCGACTGATCGTCACCAGTGCAACATATCGGCAATCCTCACGCAGCAGCGAAGCCATCGTCGCCGCCGATCCGAAAAATCGCCTGCTGGCACATGGCCCCCGTTACCGCGCCGATGGTTTTGTGATTCGCGACATTGCGTTACAAGCCAGCGGACTACTTAATGAACAAGTGGGTGGTCCTTCGGTCAAATCGTATCAACCCGACGGACTTTGGGAATCGTTGGCTGCCAGCGCTGGAACCAAGTACCGCATCAGCGGCGGCAACGCGTTATACCGCAAGAGCATGTACTCGTACTGGAAACGTGCGGTCAATCCACCGCGTCAAATCATCTTTGACGGAGGCGGTCGCGAGGTGTGCAACGTCCGAGTCCGTCGCACCAATACGCCACTGCAAGCGTTGGTGTTGATGAACGACCCAACCTTCATCGAAGCGGCTCGAAAACTTTCCGAGCGAGCACTGCGGATGCCCGAGCTTTCCGATCCCCAGCGAATCGAAGCGATCTATACTCAGGCGATCGCGAAGCCAATTTCGGACCGTTCGAGCAAAGTCTTGCTCGATTCGCTCGCCTATTTTCGTCAACACTTCAAGACCAAACCGGATGATGCGATCAAGCTGATCTCGACGGGAGCGTCACCCCGCGACGAAAGTCTCGACGGCACTGAACATGCGGCATGGACCTCGGTTGCACACTTAATTTTCAACCTCGATCAATTTGTTTCGGTTGAGTAGGGAACGCTGAAACCATGAATGGCGTGGATGGTTCCGACGTTCCTAAATATTGATAGAACCAACTCGCAAGCGTTCGAAAAATCATTTACCCCACTTCCCCCACCCCCACGTGGACTCGTGATGACCATGCCTGCAGAGAATCAGAAGCCGAACCACGTTGCCGACGAAAGCCGATTGATGCTGACACGTCGGCATTTCTTTGGGCGAACCGCCTCGGGCGTAGGCACCGCGGCACTCGCATCGATGTTGGGCAGCGAAGCTTGGGGTGCCGAAGCGACGCCGTCGGCAGCCGATTTCCCAGCCCCCAACGGTGTGCTGAAGCAGTATCACGCCCCACCCAAAGCCAAGCGGGTCATCTACTTGTTCCAAAGCGGTGCGCCGTCTCAGCAAGAACTGTTCGACCCGAAACCGCTACTCCGCGAACACGAGGGCAAAGAGCTGCGTGATTTCGTTGACATGAATCAGCGGGTTACTGGGATGACGGCGGGGCAAAGTAAGTTTCCGCTGGCCGGAGCTCGCTGGAAGTTTGAGAAATTTGGCGAAGCGGGCACCGAAATGTGCAGCGAGCTGATCCCACACATCGGTTCGCTCGCCGATGACATGTGCCTGATCCGGTCGATGCAAACCGAAGCGATCAACCACGACCCAGCGATCACGTTCTTCCAGACGGGGCATCAATTGGCGGGACGACCAAGCATCGGTTCCTGGATGCATTATGGGTTGGGCTCGATGAACGACAATCTGCCCACATTCATCGCCATGGTCTCGCGTGGCACGGGGCGTCCCAATTGCCAACCGCTCTACGACCGACTGTGGGGAAGCGGATTTTTGCCGTCGACCTACGCGGGCGTCAAATTGATGAGTATTGGTGACCCGGTGCTGTACTTGAGCAACCCCGCTGGACTCGACGCGACGGCACGGCGGCGGATGCTCGATGATTTGGCGAAGCTGAATGAAGAAAAGCTTGACGAGTTCGGTGACCCAGAAATTCACACTCGGATTCAACAATACGAATTGGCGTATCGGATGCAGACCTCGGTTCCAGAGCTGACCGATTTCTCGGATGAGCCGCAACACGTGCTTGATAGTTATGGTCCTGACGTGATGAAACGCGGCACGTACGCCAACAACTGCTTGCTGGCACGCCGATTGGCGGAACGAGACGTGCGATTCATCCAACTGTTCCATATGGGATGGGACCAACATTTCACGATGCCCAAACAATTGCCTGGGCAATGTCGCGATACCGATCAACCCACTGCCGCTCTGGTGAACGACCTAAAGCGACTTGGATTATTCGAAGACACGTTGGTGGTGTGGGGCGGTGAGTTTGGACGAACGTCGTATTGCCAAGGGGCGCTGAACGCAGAAACCTACGGACGGGATCACCATCCGCGATGCTTCTCGCTGTGGATGGCCGGCGCCGGCATCAAGCCGGGGATGACCTACGGTGCGACGGACGAGTTTTGCTACAACATCACCGAGAATCCCGTCCACGTGCACGATTTGCATGCAACGATCATGCAGCAAATGGGCATTGATCACGAAAGATTGACCTTCCGATTCCAAGGACGCTACTTTCGGTTGACTGATGTTCACGGTCATGTTGTCAATGACATTTTGACGTAGCCACGGCGGGCAGAGAATGTCCGCTGCAAAGAAAAACGCAACTTCAAAACGGAGGTGTCGGGCTGCGACAATCATAGCTCGGCAATTTCCTGAATAACAAAATGCTCTGCATAGCAGAGTAAGCGAAGCGGTTACGCGGTAAGCGAAGCCGGACTCTCTGGGGGCCGCTGCATCAATTTGTGGCATGCATCGCGATCCATCGCTTTCTATAGACAATGCCATTCTGTATAGACTTCGCGTTTTACGGCGACTCTGGCGAAAAAACCGGCTGTGTGTTCTCCCGCGTTCCCAGCTCGGATCATGATGCGGATGCCTTGCATGTGCTGCAATTGCTTGCAAGTCGAGTCTCGCAGTGCCAATAAATTCCGCAGCGATCAATCGGAACCTCGCCACGGATGATAGCGACGCTGAGGCTTTTGCAAAAAAAGCAGAGTCATCCAACCGGACACATAGCGGCACCAAAGGAGGGGTTCAAAAGAAAGGAAGGGGCACCGTCAATACGCTACTGCGCCGCTGTGCAGGGCAACTCCCCCTTGGAAATTGGGTGCGGATCAGGGCAGAGCAGGCGGTTATGCCGTCGATCCGCGGCACCGCTCATATTGGCGCGGGGTTTGCGAACCCAACCTTCTGTAGGCGGTATCAGTGTCAGCCGAATACTCCTGTTCGGCTTGGGTCCATTTTCTTATTTGAAGGGTCTTTGTAATGCAGTTTCCGCAACGTCGCCAAGCTTTTACGCTCGTTGAACTTTTGGTCGTTATCGCCATTATTGGCGTTTTGGTCGGCTTGCTTTTACCTGCGGTTCAAGCAGCACGCGAAGCGGCACGGCGAATGTCATGTTCAAACAACATGAAACAAATTGGGCTTGGTTTACATAACTACCACAGCGCATTTAACAAGTTTCCTTATTCCGCCGCCCAGGCAGGTTCGATTACCTCGGGCACCGCGATTCCCGGACAAACCAAGATCCGAAATCACCGTGGTTGGATGGGCGTTCTGCCCTACATTGAACAGCAAAACTTGTACGAACAAATGGATACCTCCATGTCCACGGGCGCCTACGTTCGCGACTCATCCCAGAGTACGCTTTCAGGCCCCAAACCAGGCGAACCCGGCAACACCAATGACGTCGTCATCAGCACCGCGGTCCAGTCCTTCCTGTGTCCTTCAGATCCCAATCCAACTCATTACGCGACCACTTCGAGTACGAGCTATTCGATCTCGCCAGGCACCACTTCGCTTGAGGGAGCGTTCACGAATTACGAGTTCAGCATTCGCCGAATTTCATCGACCGCGTCGAAATGGAGTCAAGAGGATCTGTTGACGCGTCGCATGTTCGGCATGGACGATTCGTCTCGTATGCGTGATTTGCTTGATGGTTCCAGTAACACGGTCGCGGTTTGCGAAACGCTTCGCGGCGTGCATGACGGTGTGCCGCAAACATGGGGATACACCAAGTGGGTCGGCAACGGTGTCGACCTGGCTTACAGTCTAGGGATCAACAACTTGCTGTGTTGTGCCTGGGACACGGTGCCCTTTCAACGAACACGCCAAGCAAGTCGCTTGAGTGCTTGGTCGACCTCTGGCAGCGTGCATCCTGGCGGTGCTCAATTCACGATGGGTGACGGTTCGGTTCGGTTCATCAGCGAATCGACAGAAATTTCCATCCTGCAGCACTTGGCATACATCGGGGACGGAGAAGTCATCGAAGAGTTCTAATGCGGCTGAATGATTTACGCCGTACCGCTACGACTGGAGATGCTGCTGGGATTGCACCGTCCCTACAAGAAGGCAGCATTCGACACAAACGACACGGCTCGCACTGGAGCCGCGTCTTCCCTTCACACGTTTGTATTGATTCCTCTCATCAGGTCCTTAGGACATTAGAAAATGCATCGATTGAATCCACTATTTTGTAGCATTCTCGTTTTGGCACTCGCCAGCAGCGGCTGTGATGGCACCGCGACTTATGACGTCGTCGCAGCATCGGGAACCGTGATGCTGGACAACAAACCCATCGAGGGTGTCTCGGTAACGCTTGTGCCTCAACGCGGCATCAAGGGTCGCGGCGGCTATGCCACAAGCAGCTCCGATGGCACGTTCACACTGCAATCCGCCCCCGAGGTCAACGGAGTCGTCCCCGGGAATTACTTGGTGCTGTTCCGCAAGTACGCGATGCCCGATGGTTCGCCGGTTCCACCAGGCACCTCGGCAGCCGATGCAAACTTGATCAACCAGTTGCCTGAAATTTACAGCCACCCGGAAAAGTCACCCATTTACGCAACGATCCCGGCCACGGGTCCCGAGGGGTTGTCGTTCCAATTGAGCTCACGCCCGGGCAAACGTTAGCGAGCCTGCACGCGGGACAAAGGTCCACGGGTGGCAAGGGAAAGTGGAACCAGGTCCCCCCATCTCAAAACCAGATCCCCGGTCGACGTGTTCGACTGGGGATCGTCTTTTATAATTCCAGAGAAAAAGCATTCTATCGACGGGTTCAATCGTCTTGATCACGCTCGGATTCTTGCAGATGCAGCGCCGCTCGCACCAACCCAAGATGGGTGTAACCCTGCGGAAAATTCCCTAGCAAATCACCGTTAGATGCATCAATCTGCTCGGACATTAATCCTAGGTCGTTAGCAAAGCCACAGAGGTGTTCGAACCACTGCACCGCTTCATCGTGCTCGCCCGCCATGGCAAGATTCATCACCATCCAAAAACCGCAAAGCGTAAAGGTGGCATCTTTTCCCGGCAATGAATCATCGTTGTGGTAACGATAGACCAATCGATTTTCAGACAGCCGCTGCTGGGTTCGCCGCATCGTCGACAATACTCGCGGATCTTGGGCCGGCAAAAATCCGCAAAGGGGAATCGTCAACGAGGTGGCATCCAGCCTTTGCTCACCAAAGACTTGAGTAAACGCCCCTATTTTTGGATTGTATCCCGACTCGAGAATCTTGGCACGGATCTCGTCGCGTTGACGTTTCCACCGGTCAATCTCGCCATTGAGTCCATTGGCTTCTGCAAATCGGATGACTCGATCAAGTCCTACCCAGCAATAGAGTTTCGAGTACAGATAATGCTTTGCCTCGCCTCGCATTTCCCAAGGGCCATGATCGGGATCTTTCCATCCCGACGCCGCATGATCCGCCAAGCGTTTCAAATCTTCCCACAGCTGGTCGCTGATTTTACGTGGCATCCGCTCGAAACAGAGCACAACCGCATCAATGATATGACCATAGATATCGATCTGTGTTTGATCGGTGGCGCCATTTCCGACACGCACCGGACGGGATTCCCGATAACCTTCCAAGTGTGGTAGCGAGTGTTCGTCAGGAGCTTGTTGTCCGTCAACGCAGTACATAATACGGAGCTTGTGGTCGTGGACTGACATGAGTTTTCCCAACCAATCAATGAATTTTTTGGATTCATCGTGATAACCTAGCTGCTGAAGCGCATCGAGCAACAATCCCGAATCTCGCAGCCAGCTGAAACGATAATCCCAATTTCGTTCCCCGCCGATTTGATCTGGCAGCGAAGTCGTCGGAGCGGCCACGACGGCTCCGGTCGGCTGAAAAATGAGCAATTTCATGACCAGCGCACTTCGCAGAACCAGTTCGCGATAGGGGCCGTCGTAGCAACATTGACTTGCCCATGCACGCCAGAATTTGACCGTGCGATCCAGCTCGGCCTGCAGATCCGGCGGATTGAGCCGCAGGTTAGTCTCAGCTTCATTGGGGGAGCCATGAGTCAACACAAACCAGACATCGTCATCTTTCGAAACGCGAGTATTGCCCGTCACAGCATCGTCACAAAAGCTCAATGGGATAGGGGATGACAATGCCAGCGATTCGTCTTGACTCGTTGCAATCGCACCGTGATCGTGTAAGTGCCACTGGGATTTGCCTCGTGCAAAATCAAAAGTCGGTTGAAAAACGATTCTCAGTTCTACATCGCCTGCCAAACACTGCACGCGGCGAAGCAGACGATGGGGGATGAGACAATCGTCTTCGCTTTTATCTTGTTGGCCAAAGGTCTCAGATTCATTGCAGCGTGGGGCTGGCATAAAATCGGTCAATCGAACCACACCGCTGTCGGTCGTGAACGTCGTTTCCAAAACGTTGGTGGCATGAATGTATTTCCGCTGCACGCGAAAATCAGCGGTGGGTGCGATTTGGAAGTAACCACCCTGTTTCGCGTCGAGCAGTCGACAGAACGAAGCCGCACTGTCGAAACGGGGCCAGCAGCACCAATCCATCGAACCCTGACGATTGACTAACGCAGCCGTCTGGCCGTTTCCAATCAGTGCGTAATCTGAGAGAGGGTAATAGGGTTCCATGATCAGTGCTGTGGAATTGTGAAAGGCTAAAATAAAATTCGCTCTTACAACCGGTTGCGACGATTGCAAGAGCGAATGGGAACGCACCGTCATTCCCATATCGACGAACTAGGAGCGATCGGACGGCTATGCTTTGACGCCAGCCATCTCGCGGCACTCTGCTGCACATTTCTTGCATGCGGTTGCACATTCTTGACAGTGATCCATGTCGTGCTGCCCGCATTCTTTCGCACACGCTTCGCAGACTTCGGCCAACAACTCACAAGCTTTTGCACTGAATTGCGAATCGCGGCTCATTAGCGCTGCGGTGGACCAGCAAAGCGTCGCACAATCGCGGTCGGTGCGAATGCAATCGGCCATCTTCTTGACATCTTTCTCACCGAGGCATGCCTCTGCACAATGCTCACAGGCTTGGGCACAATCGAGACAGGCTTCGATACAACTGGAAAAACGTTGGTTACTCATCGTTACTCTCCATAGCGGGGTCGTGGTTCAAACAACATAGCCATGTGCCCCGTTCACGTGGCTGTGTTTATTAGTGAACATTCAATGCGGATTGATCGCCCTTTTTGATTGATCAGCAGTGTTCGATTGATCATTAACGAACAAAGCGGTCCCACGATCCATACGATTCGGTAATCTTGCCTCGCGGAATCGTCAGGATTAGCACGAGGATCCCGAGCACGCTGCTGGTGATGGCAAACCCCGTGGTCGCCGAGTCGACCAACCAAGGGCCGACGATGACTGCGACGGCCAACAACACGTTCAGATAACGGCCGACACGAATCACTTCGCCCATGGCGATCACCGAAACGGTCACGATCAAAGCGCCACCGAGATGTCCAATATCGGCGGCAGTTGTTTTGATATCGATCCCGAACCAAGTGGGCGCGGCCATGATCCCGATTCCCAATGCGGTACAAACCACTAATGTCCAGGGAAAACTCATCCCCCAAATCGATGCCTTGATCACCTGCCACGGTTTCTCGGGCATCTCGATTAGCTCAGGGGATCGATCATCTTCAGTACATCCGTCTGCTTTGCCTCCTTTCCAAAAGATCGCCCATAGCGATCCACCACGATCGCCGCGCCGTTTGGCTTGGCGAACATGTTGAAACATCGCGACCACTTCATCCACTTCCAACGGGATCATCGGCAACATCACCGCCGCCGCCAACAAACACATCGCGCACCAGTGATGCACAAGTACTGGTTGTGAAATCACGAGGACGATATGCGTTAGTCCCAGCGGGATGACCAAAATGCCAAAGAACGCGACCATCCACGGCATCGTTCGCCAACGCGAGGGGCTTCCCATGTATCCCATCAAAAATTCGAAGGTGTACGACGCCACACCAAGCCCACCGTCAGAGATCGGCCACATGTGGGACATTTTGGAATTGAGCACCTTCTTGGTCCCACTTTCAAATCCGAAAAAGGGGTCCCAAACAAAGTCGATGTAACCCAGTTGGAACATCGCCAGATAACGCGAAACAACAAAGCCAACAAACCCGGCGGCGATCATCGACCAGCGTTGCGGCCAACTTGACGGGTTGTAACTCCAACCGGGCGGCGTCGCCGGCCCATGCTGCATGTACATAATCATGTTGGGCATGCCCGGGATCAGGATCGTGAGCGCCATCACCAGAATGCCGACGAACGAATCGTTGACATAGGCTGCAGCAGTGGGTGCCCAAAGTAGAATCGGAGCGAACGTCAACCAAACACCGACGAAACAACATGCCCACAGACTGTAGGGACGATTGGGCTTGAGCGAACGCCACCCCAACACCACTAACAACAACCCCGAGATCACGTCGCTGGCGGTCATCAACCATGCACGCAACTGACGAAGCTCGGCCGTCGATTCCTCGGCAAACCAAGGTCCCCGTCCACCACTGGGGTCCACCCACAACGCTTCGTTAAGGTAACCAAAATTAAAGGGGGCCAAGATCAACCAGATCCCCAACATCGGCAGCGTCCAGTAGATCCACAACGTTTGCTTGTGGTGCATTTTCAGCATCGACAGGCGATCATCATGACTCATTTCATGCCCGCCCCCATGATCGTCGCTATGCCCACCGCTATGATCGCCGCCGTTGTCGTCTCGGTGATTCGGTTCGTGATCCTGCTCGTCGTGCTGCCCCTTTTTCATTGCCATTTCGGCCATCGGACGCGAGACGCCGCGGGATCCCATCATGCCGTGCTTGGGTTGGTCGCTCATCGTTCAGACTGGTTATTGGTTGGGGTTTGAAGCTTGGAAGATTGCATCCAATACGCCAGACCACGCAAAACGAAAACAGGATGCCCGATGAAACAAGTAAACTGGCAAATACCATGCCAGGGTATCGGATCGGCGGATAAGTTAGAGACGAACCGGCAACAGGACCGTTCACGTCCCATCGCACTCAGTCGTGCGACGGCGGCGATCCTTCTCGGCCACGATAGGCCGGGGGAACGTAAAAATTGACGGTCTTTAGCGGGCTGTCGCCAAGATTAATAATCTCGTGGGTTTCATTCTGCTCGATCAGCAACAGTGTCCCTGATTTCAGCGGATAGCGTTTGTCTTGAACTACGGCCTCTCCTTCGCCAGAAACCACATACAACCATTGATCGCTGTTTTCATGCCGATTGTCAGGTCCGCCTGTGGTATCGCCTTTGGCAAGCACCATCACCGCCGCCTGAGAACGCTCGTTCCCGGCGACAACATGAAAATTCGACAAGAATTCGAGTTGTCGGCGTTGCATCAGTGAGGCTCCGTGTGAGATCCAATGGAAAAGGATGGTGTTGAAAGATTGCGTTACCTAACGAGAGGACGACTCCGCCGCATCCTTTCGCCTTCCTAACGAACCACTTGTCGAAACGCCGACGCGGTCCAATGCGTCAAGCGACGACGCATTCTTCGTCAGCACCGACAACGAGCCTTCGGTTTCTATCACGACCGCGTCGACTTCGCTGGGTTCGGCGGCTCCGTGTTGACGCATCGCGGCAAGCACCTCCTCTTGCGAAACACGTTGTTTTTGCATCGCATCGGTTAGAAATTGCCCTTGAAAAAAGATCAATGTGGGCTGGGCTTTGATCAATGCTTGATACTTGGGATAGCGAACCGCCAAAAACGTATTGACTAACTGCAGCAGCACTAGCAGCCCGAGTGCAAGCACCCCTTGGACGAGCGAAACCTGGCTCGAGGTCAAAATCGAAGCGAGGGTCGAACCAAATGCGACCGTCACGACCAAATCAAACGCATTCATTTTTGAAAGCGTGCGTTTGCCACTGATACGAAGCAAAAAGACAAGCGCGAGATACGACAGCGTCCCCAGGACGAGCGTCCGAATCACGGGCGCCCAACCATCGAAGATCATTTTGAAGCCAATGTCATTCATGCTGGTTCGATCGTTGCATTTTCCATGCCCAAAGTCGCCCGACGTCAACGGAAATCATGTTGCTCCAAAAACCCGGCTCCCCCAAGATACGAAGTGACTGGAACGCGGCGCGTCTTCATTCACTTCATTTCGAATGAGGCTGGTAACGATGTTATTTACCGCGACGAGCTTAGTATTCGGCCCGCCATGACCCCCGCCGCGGCGAACATGGCTAGGGACGCGAGCGGATGTCGTCCAGGCATCGCTTGGACGAGTGTTAGCATCGGACTTTGATCACTTGCCTGATCGTCGAAGCTGCCGTGAGCTCCAAAATCGCCACCCTGATGGTCGTCCACCGGGGCATACAGGTTGTCAGGCTGATCAGGATCTTTGCGATCCTCCGTCTGTTGAGACTTGAAGCCGTTTTTGGCCAAGTAGTGATCCAACAGGCCTGGGACAAACTTTTGTGCCAGAATTGACCCAATCGCCGAGCGTGCCACCCACACCTCGCGGCGCCGGTGATGAGCGGCAAAGAAGATCGCATCGGCCGCGACTTCGGGCTGGAAGATCGGTGGGACGGGCTGAGACTTGTTGGGCAATCGCGATTTTACCCACTCGAATTGAGGTGTGTTGACCGCGGGCATATGCACCACGGTGACATGCACATTGCTTTGATCATGAATCAATTCACATCGCAGCGAATCGGTGAACCCCACGATGGCGTGCTTCGCAGCACAGTAGGCGGACTGAAGTGGGATACTGCGATAGGCCAATGCCGAACCGACTTGAACGATCGTGCCGTGATCACGCCTTCGCATCCGCCGCAGCGCTGCCAAAGTACCGTAGACGTAGCCCAAATAAGAAACTTCGGTGACTCGCTTGTATTCATGCGGCTCCATTTCCGCAACCGGCGAAAAGACGGAAACCATCGCATTATTGACCCACACGTCAATCAGCCCAAGTTCGCTTTCGATCTGTGCGGCCGCCGACTCAACCGCTTCCGCATCTGCGACATCGCACACCACATGACACGCGCGGCCGCCAAATCGACGCACTTCGTCAGCGGCAGCCAAAAGTCCCTGTTCACCCCGCGCGATCAAGCCGACGTCGTACCCTTGTTTGGCAAAATGCCGTACCGCAGCACGGCCAATGCCTGCAGATGCTCCCGTGATGACGACCACGGGACGGCGAGCAATTCGGTTGGACTCTGGCATCAAAGAAGATCCTAGTACGGGGAACAGCAAAACCGATCGATATGATCGGAATCACATGCAACTAGGATGCCAAGCAAGGGGGACACCAACCCATGTACTCGCTACCTTTTTCGCGGCGAAGCAAGCCATGAAACACTTGCTCCCCACGTCCGAACCACGTTACGGTGAATCAGTGGCATCCCAGAAATAGCTTGGCCAGAGCAGAGACCGAACCGTCTGGGACATCAATGCAAAACCGATCGACGAGACGAGCGTCACCGCGAACAACCCCAAACCATCCCCTCCGCTCAACGCGGAAGCGACAGTAGCAGTGGCGTCACACAACAAAAACCCCGAACCAACTAATCGTGACATAGCTATCTCCTGGCAAGAGGAAAAAAAGGGCTACTGGCTTGTCATCACTTGAGCACTATATCCATTGATAAATCAACAGTCCGGCAGTCAATAGCGAGAAGGCGATTGCCAGCATCGCGATCAAACCATCACGTGCGAGGATCGCCAGCCCAAATGCGGTGATCGCGGCACCCGCCACGTTGGCACTCATCGGCACCACTTCCATCACGGGTGTTGCTGCGGCAATCACAATACAGACCGCTGCAATCACATAGATGCCGGCATGGTCAACCAGATACGTGTAGCGTTCTTTGGACCAGCGATCCAAAAACCGAGCAGGCTTTCGCAACCAACCGATCGTCTTGGATACTTTGCTACTATTAACCTTACGATTCTCTAACCAACCTGGGATCCAAAAATGATCGCGTTTCATCACGACTTGGACACTGCCCAAGATCACGATCAACCCCATCATCACGGGGACGCCAGGGATGTCGCCGATCACGGGTGCGACCATGATCAATCCGGGTAACAACAACATCGGTGCGAAAGAGTGCTTACCGAGGCGGTCCATCACATCGCCAATCGAGACTTTGGATTCGTCTTTGGCCGCCGCTTCGACGCGGTCCAGTACGCTCCGCAGATCGTGAACCTCGCCGTCACCCGATTGTCCTGCATCGGACTGCTTCTGGTCGGATTGGTTCTGGTCGGATTGGTTCGTGCCGGATTGTCCGCGATCCAGCGAGTCTCGCGACACCGGCGGTGACGAAGCCGAGTGGCTTTCATTCGACGACGGACTTTGATGCACTGTAAAATCGCTCATCCGAGTACCTTTCTCTCGCTCGAAACTGGACGCACAGTAACCGCTGCGGCAGTGGATCGACCAAGTCTCGTTACCTTTGATTCCGCGCCTTTGATTCCGCAATGGGTGTCTCAATCCTCAAAGCGATGACGTTCTAAAACGTAGCGTAGGCTTCCAGCCTTGGAGCCCCCATCGAACCCAGGCTCGAACCCAGGCCCAGGCTCGAACCCAGGCTGGAAGCCTAGGCTACTTTTAATTCTGCATACGATGTGCCAAAGAAGGTGAATAAAAAATCTGGACAACACGTTCGCGATGGGCACGCCAATTGCCATCTCCTTCGTTTTGAAAAATGCTTTGAACGCCCTCGCGTTGTCGATGCGGCGAGTGCGTGCCGTTTGGTGGATTGCGTATCGTTTAAGGGCAACAGAGATCGAGGCTGCGTGTTATGAATCATGAATTGTTAACGACCTACCTAAATGATCATCATGCCGGAGCGGTTGCAGCGACCGATGTGATCGATCGATTGATCGACGAGAACCAGGGAGAACCGCTGGGCGACTTTGCCATAACCCTGTTGAGCGAAATTGAGCAGGACAAGGCGGAGCTCGAGGAACTGATCAAGCAATACGACGCCATGCCTGGTGTGGTCAAGCAAGCGGTCGCATGGGCCGGTGCCAAGATGACGGTGCCAAAGTTTGGACGAGCCACGGCGGGCGATTTCGGCAACTTTCAAGCCCTCGAATTCCTCTCGCTGGGCATCCTTGGCAAACGTGCACTGTGGCGGATGCTGCAAACATTGAGCGATCCGGAATTGCTTAGCCTCGACTATGGGCGGCTAATCGCGCGAGCGGATTCGCAATTCCAGCAGGTTGAACAGTGGCGAATCCGTACCGGTACCATGGCAATGAATCGCAGGGCGGCAGTATGAGTTTGACGGATTCGGATTCGGATTCTCACTTCAGCGAAACCGCACGCGCCTCGACGGCACTCTTGATCGTGGACATGATCAACGACCTGGAATTTGACGAGGGCGAACAACTACTGGAATTCGCGTTGCCAGTTGCCAGACGACTGCAGAAATTGAAGCAACGATTCAATCAGCGAGGTTGGCCGGTGATCTATGCCAACGACAACTTCGGCAAATGGCAGTCCGATTTCCGTAGCCAAGTCGATCATTGTTTACAGGACAATGTCCGCGGTAAAGCGATCGTCGAACGCTTGGTGCCTGAATCGGATGACTACTTTGTGCTAAAGCCAATGCATTCGGCTTTCTACGGTACCACGCTGGATATCTTGCTAAAGAATCTGGGGGTCACGACCTTGGTGATCACCGGAGTCGCCACCAACATCTGCATCTTGTTCACGGGTAACGATGCCTACATGCGTGGTTATCGGCTTTGGATCCCCGGCGATTGTGTGGCCGCCAACACCGCCACTCTTTCCGAAACGGCGCTCGAGCAGGCCAGAATGGTGCTAAAGGCCAATACAACGAACTCGGCCGAATTGGACTTAGACCAACTTGCGTGACGTAATGGTCACGCACTGTCTAATCACGAGTCGCTACAAGCGAAAGCGGATCGGCAAGACTTCCTCGGACGCAACCGGATGGCCATACCGCTTCGCAGGCTGGCCCTGCCACGCCTGGACCGCTTCGACCGCCGCGCGGTCCAATGCGTTATGGCCACTGGAATCCACAATTTCCACCCGCTCGACTCGCCCCGTTTCATCGATAATCAGCTTTAACTTCACCGTGCCTTCGAGTCGACGAGCGACCGCGTCGGCAGGATATTGCGGTGGAGCGTTGGCCGAAAAATCGGCGGGAGTCCGATCAGAAATCCCCGCCATTTGTTCCAGCGGATTCATGGAAACGCTGGGGGTGAATGCCGCCGTCGGTGGTTGACGGGGACGTTCCGCAGCGACATCCGTCACGGTTGGCAGCTCGCGCTCGGGTTGCAATCGACGTGCCCGTGAAACGGAAGCATCGGTCGGCACATCGGGCACTCGCAACGGCGTCGGAACGACCGTTTTGGCGATGGTGGTTTGCCGATCACGCGAGACGTCGTCCGCCAATCTGTCCTCGAACACAGGTTCTGCAACAAGTGTTTCCCGTTCCGGTTCGAGTGGCATAGGCTCGAGTGGCACAGGTTCAAGCGAAACGGGCGACGCCGACGGCATCGTCATGCTCAGCTGAACGGTGACCACTTGCGAATCGCCCTGCAGCGAGAAGCGATCGATGACCGTCATCGGAACAGCACAAATCGCCGCCACTGCGGTGGCGTGCAGGGCGAGGGAGAATCCCGTCGATCGTACAAAAAGGCTAATGTCTTTCACTTTGTTAAGTATAACTTCCCCGAGGCGGTCAAGCGAAGCCTGTACATTTCGCTGCCATGTTCGATCCAGACCTCGCGACGCCCTCGCAGTAACTCGGATGATGGAATGACCTTCGCAAACGATTCCAAGGATGGGCAATGAGAGGGGGCGGCGGGCTGGGCCTGCGCGGCGGCGGGCTGTGCCTGCGCGGCGGCGGGCGGGGCCTGCGCAGCGGCATCGGAGGGTTCAGAATCGGTCACGGATAATTCGGCTACGGCACTCGATGTGAGGATGCAAATAAACGGGGGGGCGAGACAGCGGCGAGATCATCGTCCGGCTGCCGAGGATTTTCCTTAGCACGGGGCGTGCCACAGCGCGGCCCACGCGGCGGCGACACGCAAAACTGCCCTTAATTCTGGCTATTTATGGCTTTACCGCGATCGAATCGACGCTGACAGCGACGGATTACCCATCGCCCCAGGCGAAGTTTTCACCGTCATTTCCAGCAAATTCGCTGAGGGTCGTTCGCAATACGTTGACTTTGCCGGTGCCAAAGAAAGGCGATGGAGCAATCGAAGCGAATGCACCGATGAAACGGGATAGCTCAATCAGAACGATTGCAAGCGTCTAGCCTTGTTGCCACGGCCAACGCATCGTTTGTGAACCAAGGATACTGCTGCTGTGAAACGGATTTCACGACTCGCCCTCGCGATGCTGCCTCCGCTAGGCATGATTGCAATGGGCACGATTGGATTTAGTGAGGATCGAGGGATCGAGGCGCATCCGCATCAATCCATCACCTTGGCAACGCTGCTGCAACAGGACGAGCAGGCCACGTTGCCGGAAATTGAAGTTCGGCCTCCCGACGTTCCCGCGACTCCCGAGCCGCCGGCCGACCTCAATAGTCCTTCGTCACCGTCCTCAGCCGCCCCAGAAATCGAGGCATCCGCGGACCAAACGTTTGTGCCATCGGCGGACGATTTCGGAACGCCTCCGACGCCCCCTTCAGACAATACGCCATCGCAAACGGACGCCGCGAACGATGCTTTTTTCAACGAATCGTTTCCATCGCTGAGCAATCAAATGTTTGGCGATAGCGTCAACAATCCCACGGGGCTAAACAGCATCGTGCGCGGCGAGTCCGATCTTTTCAAAACGCCCCAAATGGCGACCATCATCGATCGTGATCTCCTCGACCGACGCCAAGCGACCACGATGTATCGTGCGCTGCAAAACGAAGTCGGCGTCACGCTGCAACAAACCGGCAACGGACAATTGTCACCGTTCATTCGCGGTTTGACCGGTCAACAAATCTTGGTCCTCGTGGACGGCATTCGCATGAATACCAGCATCCTACGACCGGGACCGAACCAGTACGCTGCCACGATTGATCCAGGGTCGATCGAACGCATCGAGGTGATTCGCGGTGCTGAATCGGCGATGTGGGGCAGCGATGCGATCGGGGGCGTGATCAATGTCGTCACGCGATCCGCAGACCCGCTGCGTGGCGATTACTTCAGCCCTCAGTTCAGTCAAATTTATAGCACCGCGGAAGCATCATCGTACACCCGAACCGGCTTCAGCGGTTGGCATGGAGCGACCGGAGTCACCGGAGGCATCTCGTATCTGGATGTTGGCAATGTCGATGTCGGTGGCGACTTTGGGCGTCAACCGGCAACCGACTACACCCAGTACGCGGGCGACATCAAACTGCAACGGATGCTCAACGAAGATTCGCTGTTGACCGTCGCGCTACAGCATTTCGAGCAACAAGATCTGAAACGCAGCGATCGCTTCCTGCCCTTTGTGCTCGGTCCGGCGTCCGATGGAAGCGTGCCGACGCAGCGACCTACGGTGTTTGATCCACAGCAACGCGATTTAATCTACGCACGACTCGAAGGACTTGCCGCAGACGACTTGTTCTTGGCCGATGCGTATTCATTGACGTTATCCGGTTCGCGCACCAAAGAAGCAAGCGTGGTCGATCGCTATGCGAGCAACGACTCTACGGCCGAACCGACGCGGCGAGAGATCGGTGAGTTCGACGATCTCGGTTGGGGCGTGACACTTTCTGCGGTCAAAGGCATTGGCGATTTCGGCAAATTGACCTACGGCACCGATTTTTATGCCGAATCGATCAACGCCGAACGGGTCCGGATCGACAACCCCACATCGGCCGGGGCCACGCCCACGACGACCGATCCACAATACCCCGATGATTCCGAAGCGGATCGCGTGGGTGCGTTTTTGTCGTGGAACGTACCGCTGACCGAACGACTCGATGCAACGACGAGCGTTCGTTACGAGAACATCAACGTCTCAGGAACGCCCAACTTCGATACGCTCGGCCCCACCTATTTCGAACGATCGTATCAAGATTGGATCGCCAGTGTTGGGTTGTCGTATTTGTTGACCGAAGAGGTGCGGTTGGTCGGTGGCGTTTACGAAGGCTTTCGTGCGCCGACGATCGATGATTTGACGGCAAACAAAACGTCGCTGCAGAACAATGTCTCGGTGCCCTTGGTAGGCAACCTTTCGGTCCAAGCCGAACATAGTTACACGTACGAGGTCGGGTTGAAATACAATGACGACCGATTGCGATTGCAGTTGATCGAATTTTGGACAGACTTTGACAGCATCCTGGCTCGTGAAACCATCGGCGGTTCGGACTTCTTGACTAATCAAACGGCGTACCTCAACGGTACCGAATTAAGCGGCGAATACATGCTGTATCGCAACTTGTCGCTGTACGGAAACTTTGCCTACACCTACGGACAATTGACCACGACGGATGAACCGATTTCGCGGATCCCGCCAACTCAAGGGATTTTGGGATTGCGTTTGACGGTTCCAGAACCGCGAGCCTATTTCGATGTTTACACCTGGATGGTGCGTCGTGCCGATCGCTACAACAACGCGAACCTTGGCGATGTGCGGTTCATCCCAGGCGGTACTCCGGGCTACGCCACGCTGAACGTGCGAACGGGCCGATCGTTCGGCGAGCGGAACCAGCACCAAGTCTCGCTATCGCTGGAAAACATCACCGACAAGTACTATCGAGTGCTCGGTAGCGGCGTCGACGGCACCGGTTTCAACGCGGTGTTTGGTTACCAGTACGCGATGTAAATTGCGGGTGTCGCAGATTCGCGATTACAGGTCCTCGCGATCACAGGCCGGCGGCCGATACACCCTCTGCCGGTGGCGTGAGCCACCGGCTAGCGGAGGTGGCAAAAAACCGACGCAAATGACAATCACGCTTCACCCAACCTTTAACACTCAAGGCCGCGCCGCTACTTGTGATGAAGCCCTTGCTTTGACACGCATCGATGGTGAACCTTGCTGGACACTCAAACAGCCGTCACTTACGGCATGCAACTTGCATACGGGTAGAGGGTATATGCTCGTTTGTCGAACTGACACGCTGAAAGATTTACCATGTCCACCTCCCAAATCACCGCCGTGGATCCTGTTTGTGGGATGACGGTCAACCCAAGCGATTCGCTACACAGCGAATACGACGGAAATCCGTATTATTTTTGCAGTCAGGGCTGTCAGAAAAAATTTGAAGCCGACCCGGCAGGGGTGTTGGCAACGCAAGCCGAGAAGGAGGCCGCAAAAAAACACGCCTCTGCAAACGAATCATCCTGCTGCCATGGTTCGGGGGCCCCAAAAAGCTCCACGGCCGACAAGCCGACCGATCCGGGGGCGATCTACACTTGCCCGATGCATCCGGAAATCGAGCAACAGGGACCTGGCGACTGCCCAATCTGCGGCATGGACTTAGAGCCCAAGTTTATCGACATGGCCGACCATGGCGATGACGAGCAGTACGCCGACATGAAACGCCGGTTCTGGGTCGGCGTTGTCTTATCCGTGCCGCTGTTGGTGATCGCGATGGGGCCGATGGTAGGGCTGCGGATCAGCGATTGGATGTCCCAAACGGTATTTGCTTGGCTGCAATTGGCATTGGCCACACCGGTGGTGTTTTGGTGCGGTTGGCCACTGTTGGTTCGCGGCGTCAAGTCATTTCGCAGCATGAATCTGAACATGTTTTCGCTGATCGCAGTGGGAACTCTGGCGGCTTATCTGTTCAGCCTCGTGGTCGTCCTGTTGCCTGGCGTGATCCCCGAAGCGTTCTTCGAACACGGGGTGCCGCCGTTGTACTTCGAGGCGGCTGCGGTGATCATCACGCTGGTGTTACTTGGTCAAGTACTGGAGCTTCGTGCACGACAGCAAACTGGCGGTGCGATCCGTGAATTGATGCAGTTGGCTCCCGAGACGGCGCATCGATTGACCGACGACGGCGAAGAAGAAGTCTCGCTCGATTCGGTACACAAGGGTGACCGCTTGCGAATCCGGCCGGGCGAGAAAGTCCCGGTCGATGGCCGCGTCCTCAGCGGCAGCAGCAGTGTGGACGAATCGATGTTGACGGGCGAACCGATCCCCGTGCAGAAAACCGAAGGGGACGAGGTCACCGGGGGAACGCTCAATCAAACCGGGGCACTCGTGATGGAAGCGGTCGGTGTGGGTGGTGACACGGTGTTGAGCCGGATCGTGCAAATGGTCGCCGATGCCCAGCGGAGCCGTGCCCCGATTCAAAAGCTAGTCGACGTCGTGGCTCGCTATTTTGTACCCGCCGTGATTGTCTGTTCAATCCTGGCGTTTATCGGTTGGGCGATGTTTGGCCCCGAACCTCAGTTGGCGCATGCCTTTGTCGCTGCCGTCGCCGTGTTGATCATCGCTTGTCCGTGTGCGTTGGGATTGGCCACGCCGATGTCGGTGATGGTCGGTGTCGGCCGCGGTGCCAAAGAGGGCGTGCTGATCAAGAACGCCGAAGTCTTAGAGGTGATGAAAAAGGTCGACACGATTGTCGTCGACAAAACGGGCACGCTGACCCAAGGGCGGCCCGAGGTGACCGCGATCGAAACCTTTGGCGGAACAAGCGAGCCAGAGATCTTGGCCTTGGCCGCCGCCGTAGAGACACAAAGTGAACATCCGCTCGCCCAAGCAATCGTACGGCGTGCGAAAGAAGGCGGTGGATCGCAACACGAAGCGACGGACTTCAGCAGCATCACCGGCGGCGGCGTTCGAGCCCGGGTCAATGGACGCGACGTGATCATCGGAAAAGCCGACTTGTTGATCGAGCAAAACGTCGCTGGTGTCGCGGCGGGGCGTGATCAGGCGACGAAGCATCAAAACGAAGGCGCGACGGTAATCTTTGTCGCCGTCGATGGCCAATTGGCCGCGTTGATGGCGATCACCGATCCGATCAAACCGAGTACGCCCGCAGCTCTAAAAACGCTGCATGAGCTGGGACTGAAGGTCGTGATGCTAACGGGCGATGCGGAACCTACGGCGAAAGCGGTTGCCACCAAGCTTGGGATCGACGAGTTTCATGCAGGGGTCTCGCCCGAACAGAAACACGCCTTTGTTCGCAAGCTGAAAAGCGAAGGCAAAACCGTGGCGATGGCGGGCGACGGGATCAACGACGCGCCGGCGCTCGCCGAAGCGAATGTGGGCATCGCGATGGGAACCGGGACGGGCGTCGCGATCGAATCCGCTGGCGTGACCTTGGTCGGTGGTGATCTTCGCGGTGTCGCGGCGGCAAGCAATCTAAGCCGTAAAACGATGAGCAACATTCGTCAAAACTTGTTTTTTGCGTTCATTTACAACGCCTTGGGAATCCCAGTTGCCGCCGGCCTGCTGTACCCATTCTTTGGGATTTTGCTGAGCCCAATGATCGCTGCTGCGGCAATGAGTTTCAGTAGCGTGTCGGTGATCGCCAACGCATTGAGACTGCGTGCCGCGAAACTAACGTGAGACCGGACCGCGTTGGCACAAGGTTCGCAGACGCATGTTTTAGACGTTCCGCTATTAATCTTCTTAACCCGCACAAACGGAATTTCCTTGCGTTAACGCTCTCGAATGGATAAGACCAGATGTACCCAGGGTGGGTATCGCTCCGATACCGTTCTGTGGGCAACGATGCCACACAAGGCGGATAAAGGAGCAGAGCGAAGTGAAACGACGTTTTTCGAAATCTCGCATGTTATTAGCACTTGCACTCACTGGAACCGCATCGCTGGCCTCGGCCCAGAGACCGGATCCAGGAAAAACGTTCGTCCCTCCGCCGCCCGTCCCTGACGCTCCCTACGGACTGAGTGATCTGGACGCATCCGGTCCGCTGTTTCCTCAAGTGCAGCTTGGGGATGACGCCTATTCGATGGATCCGCCGCCGGTTGTCGTCGATGGACAGGTCGTTGGCGGCCCAATGTCCCAAGACGCCAATGTCGTCAGTCACTCACTGGGTGATTTCTTGGCGCTGGCTACGCAAAACAATCCGACCATTCGCCAAGCACGGCTGCAAATTTCAGGCGAAACAGCCAAGGCATTGCAAGCCGGTCTGTATCCGAACCCCACGCTGATATACAGCGGCGAGCAAATCGGCGTGGACGTGCCAGGGGA
>NZ_BAABGA010000012.1:134694-147677 GCF_039541335.1 Novipirellula rosea
CGGCTGAGTCGTGAAAAGTACATGCGACGGGCACACGTTACTGAACATCTCGCCATCGCTCAGCAGTTTCGTGTTTGCAACGATGTGCGAGTTCATTTCTATCGCACACTCGCAGCACACCAAGTGCTGCAGCTGCGTCATGAGCTATTGAAAACCGCCGAAGACGGTGCAGTGACGGCTCGCGAACTATACATCCAAGGCCAAGCCACCCGTCCCGAGGTTCGGCGATCGAATATCACGCTGCAGCGTGCTCGGTTGGATGTTCTGACCGCCGAAAATCATTATCGCGATCAGTTTCGTCAATTGGTTTCGCTCGTCGGCGTCGACTTCGCCGTCGCGCCCGTTGCCGGATCGCTGATGCCCGAAACGGAGCCGATCTCGTACCAGCAAGCCCTATCGACCCTGCTTACCGAAAGCCCTGAATTGATGGCGGCTCGTGCAAAACTTTCGGGCGACCGAGTCACGCTGCAACGTGAACGAGTCGAGTGGGTCCCCGATATCGTGGCTCGCGGTGGATCGGGTTACAACTTCGACGCCAAAGAAACCGTGGCTGTCGCAGGGGTATCGATTGAACTGCCAGTGTTTGACCGCAACCAAGGCACGATTCGCCAGGCGCAAGCGGATCTGATGCGTCAACAGGAAGAGATCCGCCGCATCGAACTCGATCTGCAGCGGCGTTTGGCAAGCACGTATCAACAATATCTAACGTCGCTTCAGATCGCTACCGAATACGATCGCGTGATCATCCCCGAAGCACGTATGGCATACGAAGAACTGCTGGAAAGCTACAAGGACAACCGCGTCGATTGGCCCGATGTCTTGTCGGCTCAGCATGACTTGTTCGATGCACGGCTGACGCAGATCCAACAACTCGAGATGGTCCGTCAAAACGAGGTGCTGGTTCGTGGATTCATGCTCGAGGGCGGCTTACAAGCAGCCCAAAGACCGACACCTCCAGGCCATATCGATGCGACTCCGAAGCCGCGGTAGTGCAGATTGAAGATTGAAGATTGAAGATTGAAGATTGAAGATTGAAGAGTGAAGAGTGAAGAGTGAAGAGTGAAGAGTGAAGAGTGAAGAGTGAAGAGTGAAGATTGAAGAGTGAGGAGTGAGGAGAGAAGAGACAGGAAAGTGGACGAAGGGAATCGACGAAGTTTTATTTTGCAACCCAGAGATTTAACCCATGTCGAACCACGAAGCTCGTCGCCAATTCTTGAAAGTCGGATCCCTCGCGGCAGCGGGTGGACTGTTGGCGGGTGCGGCCAGTGCCCAACAGCCGATGGACATGAAAGACATGCCGATGCCGATGTCCGACGAGCATGCTGGGCATGCTGGGCATTCCGATAAGCCACAGCCCAAAGTTCCTGCGGACTCGGATGTCAAAGCGGAAATGGACGGTTTCTCTCGCTTCAAACCCAGTCGCGGCAATGATCCCGATTCGGATTATTACCTAGGCAAATTGATGCCTGGGTTCCGTAGTGCCGCAGCCGGTCCGGCTCCCTTCGAAGCTCCCGACCTGACCAAATTGCCCTGGAAAATGGTGCGGGGTGCAAAAGAATTCCACTTGGTGCCGATGGCGGTCGAGCGAGAGTTTTTGCCGGGCTACAAGATGAATGTCTACGGCTACAACGGCAGCATGCCAGGACCCACGATCGAAGTGAATCAGGGTGATCGGGTGCGGATCGTGGTAACCAACGAACTGCCCGAAGCCACGACGACGCACTGGCACGGCTTTGAGCTGCCGGTCCAGTACGATGGCAGCGAAACGTTGACTCAGAATCCGATCGAACCGGGCAAGTCGTTTGTGTATGAATTTGATGTGCACGAAGAGGGCACGTTCTTTTATCATGCCCACGTCCCCATGCAAGAAGCGTTTGGCAGCGTTGGTTGGTTTATCGTGCATCCTCGCAAAGTGTTCGATCCGCCAGTGGATCGGGACTTTGGCTTGATCTTCCAAAACTTCTTTATCGAGCCGACTCAAACCATTGCCGACAGTTGGCGGATGGATTGGAATTGGCATACGATCAATGGCCGCAGCGGTCCCTACACCACACCGCTGGTGGTCAAACATGGCGAACGAGTTCGAATTCGCTTGCTCGACTTTTCTCCGATGCAACATCATCCGATCCATCTGCATGGGCATACGTTTTGGGTGACGGGACACGAAGGGGCGCGGATTCCCAAATCAGCCTGGATCCCTCGAAACACCGAGTTGGTGGGGATTGCCCAAGCATCGAATTTCGAGTTCATCGCCAACAACCCAGGCGACTGGATGTTCCATTGTCATATGGTTCACCACATGATGAATCACATGACTCGGCAAGTTGGCCCCCGGATTCGCAAAGGCGTTTCGGTCGACCGCTATTTAGCGAACTATTCCAACCGCCCCCGTGTGGATGCGACACGGGATGATCCTGGGTTTGACACGCCGGGGTACCCGCAAGAAATGAAAAGCATGAATATGTCCGATGCGATGATGGACACGATCTGGAGTCGTCGCGAAGTCCAGGGGATGCGTGCGATGTGGCCCATGTCGATCATGGGCTTGATGACCGCCCTGCGGGTGTTACCCGAGGATCTGTATCACAAAGTGATGGAGACGGACGAAGACATCCCCAAAGGAAGTATCTTCGAAGAAATTGTGCGACGTTTCGGCGACCCATCGACCTACCAATCTGGGCCCAAAAAGGGGATGCACGGCATGGAGATGTAGATTGCCATCGTGTCCACTGCCGAATTGAGTTTGGCTGAGTACAATGAGCTTTTTACCCAAACAAATTGTCCCTGCTTCGCTTCGTGCGTAAGACTCTGATTTGCCATGCTTGATGACGAAGAAAAGAAGAAGTTAGCCAACCGCCTGCGGCGTGTCGTGGGACAAGTCGAAGCGGTCCAGCGGATGATCGATGAAGATCAGTATTGCGTCGATATTTTGATGCAGTTATCTGCCGCGACTGGAGCGTTAGGCAAAGTGGGACAAATCGTACTCGAGCAACATTTGAAGAGATGTGTCACCGAAGCGATCGAAAACGGCGACGCCCACGATCGCGACGAGAAACTGGAAGAACTGATCAAGCTATTCCGCAAATACGCAGGGGTTATCGATTGACGTGACATTCTGGGGCTGCACCATCGTCGGCTTTCTGCTGACACTGCTAGGAGTGTGGGAAACGTTTATGGCGGTCCTGCACCCCAGGGCGGTGGTGGGTCCAGTCACGACCGTCATTAACCGCGGGTTTCATCGCGTCGTGGACTCATCGGCGATTAAACACAGTCGCTGGGTTGTCTTTACCGGCCCCGTGCTGATCACCATCCAGGTGCTGTGCTGGGCCACCTTGCTATTGATCGGTGTCAGTCTGATCGTTTGGCCTCAGCTGGGCGACGGCATCGTGCCAAGTGGCAACAAGCCCATCGATTCATCGTTTAGCACCGCAATCTACTACGCGGGGTTTACCATCACCACATTGGGTACCGGTGACTTGGTGCCCGAAAACGTCGCCATGCGAATGTTGACGATCACCACCGCGGGACTCGGGTTCAGCTACTTCACGCTTGTCTTGGCCTACGTCATTTCAATTTATTCCAGGCTTGCTCGGCGCAATCAATTCGCCTGTGAGATCGATTATCGGACACAGCGAACCGGCGACTGCTTGGTTTATTTGAAGCCCTATTTGGTCGGTGACGATCCGTCACTGATCCATCAAGATCTTTACACGCTCGCATCGAATATGGCCGAGCTACTCGAGTCGCATCATTTCTATTCGGTGTTGCATTACTTCCGTTTCAATGAACCGCGGTACGCGATGAGCCGGATGTTGCGGTTTTGTTTGGAAGTCGCCTCGCTGCTAACGGCATTGCGCGAAGCCGGAGGTCCCAATGCATCATCGATCTCCGAACCTGAATCGCGTCTGTGGCACGCAAGCCGGCAGATGCTTGACGATACCCACGAACACTTCATTGCCCATCCCACATCGGATCACGAGCTCGACACATCGATCGCCGAACGTTTGTGTGAGCAATTACAATCCGAATCGCCCGATGCACGTCCCTCGGATCCAACCAAATTCATCGCGGCGTATACCGAGATATGCAAGGAGTGGTTTCACGACCTACGTTCGCTCGAAATCGGATCTGGGGATTAGCTGCCACTTAGCAAACATTTTGAAAGGAGTTTACCATTTCAAAATGTTTCCCGAATGACATCTGCCCTCCGGTGGCGTTTGGGCCGTCCCGCTAGAGCTTTACCGAAATGGGCGCAGGTCGACCGCCAGCTTTGAAGGTAGTGGACGAGGCAACGAGTCCCAGCGACTGGGTGGCACGACGAGATTCGTAGCCTCGTCCACTACAGAAAACACTTCACCTGCGTGATTTGTAACCAAATTCGAATGGCAAAGTTGTCTCCGAACAGTGCCTTACATCGCCAACATAGCTAGTGCCATTGCGATCATCACACTGTTCTCGATGATCGTGACCACCGACATCGGCAAATTAAATGCGGTTCCCAAGCAAGCACACTGAATCGCTTGCTTCTTCCTAACCGCCGCAATCACTCCCACCAACCCGATGCTCATCACCACCGCGGTTACGACGTTCGCCACCATCAACTGAGTCCCGGTGACAAACAACAACCCCAGAGTCACTTCGATCCACGGGTACGCGAGCGCATAAGGACGTGATCGGCGGGCGATGATATCGTAGGTTGAAAAGGCGTCGGCAAATTTTGAGATGTTCAGCAGTTTGAAAAACGCAAACCCCAAAAAGAAGAAGCCCATAAAGTAACTCATCGCACGGGTCCACTGCCAGTTTGCATGAACCGATTCAACCAGCACCGTGGCACCAATCACATAGCTAACGACAAGGAACAACGGCTTGTACGTCGCCAAGCTAAACGCAGGTTTTGCTGCCGGCGCGGCGATCGATACGGTTTCCGGTTCATGCGGAATGACCGATGCCGTGAAGCCTGCTTGCCCGATCAGGTTGACAATGTGCTCGGGTCGGCCATCGGGAGCGAGTTCGACGTGAATCAGTTTTCTGGGATCACTCAAGTCCGGTTTCCATTGCCGGACACTTGGTTCGTTGTCCAAAAACGGAGTGACTTTGCTGAGGCATCCGCCGCAAGTCATCGAGGTCGAAAACGTTGTATTCATGATTTTAAGTTCCGTTGTGCTTACAGGTGTTTGTTTCACCAACGATTGCTTCAATGATGGGACAACCAGGGACCTTTCCCCGCCCCGAGCAATCGTGAACAAGTTGAGAGAGCGTGACTTCCATCTGTTTAAGATCCGCAATTTTCTGTTGGATCGACACCAACTTGGCTTCCGCCAGCGTTTTTACTTCGCGCCGTGACGCTCCGGGCTGCTCGGACAATCCAAGCAATTCCTGAATCTCGGCAAGCGTGAATCCAAGATTCTGAGCTCGCTTGATAAACCGGATACGATCCACGGTCGCCTTAGGATATTCACGAAAGGATGTCCTGATCGGCGTCGGTTCGTTGATCAAACCGCTGCGCTGATAAAAGCGAATCGTCTCGACTCCTACGCCGGACGCCTTTGCCACTTTTCCGATCGTAAAGCCCGCCATCTCATCTTCCTCCACTACCCATTATCGACTCCGTACAATAGTACAGAGTCAAGTCTAATTCGATTGACTCGATAGGAAATAGCAAGGTGGCGATCGCGTTAATGGCAAGCATGGCTGTACTGCAACCTGTGTCATCCAGAAACGTCACCGGCATAACGTCCTACTCGGATATCGCCGATTTGATTTTCATTTGGATAATTAGCCCAGCAAATCCGTCCGGCTCGAATCAGCACGGTATGTCCAACCTGCGTAAAGCCCATCCGCCGCACACTCTTCAAAGCTCGAAAATTACTGCATTCCGTTGTCAACAACAGACGTTTGCCCCCGCGATCCGACATCCGCTCGGCAATCAGTGACACCATCGCCGCATAAAGTCGCTTGCCACGATACCGTGGTACTACATGCACCCCGAACAAATAGGCCATGTCCGCCGGTAACTCGATGGGTAACTTGGTTCGCAAATCACCATCATGGTTCAGTTCGCCCGAAACCATCCCGGTCTTCACCCCGGCCAACCCCACGACGACTTCATCGGCTAGAACGACGAGACATTCTGCTTGATGTATTTCAAGCAACGAATTCCAGGTATCACTTATTGAATTCTCTGGGTTTTCACGAAGCTCGGTCAAACGAGCAACCGTCAACCATTCGAATTGGTAATCTGCAGGCAGCGGCTCGGATTGAATTGACTCAATCCGAGCTTCGAGAAAACAAGAAATATTCAACGTCAAAATCCGCCTTGTGATTCGATAAGGCAGATAGCGTAGTCGTGTCAGAAGAGGCAAAAGCGTGCTCGATACAATGGATCATTTCGCAGCGATCTTCCAGTGACACTGCGGTGAGAAAACGCAAACCATTTCAGTCGAAAAACTAAAAAGGCAGGGGCGGCGTGCGTGTCATCATGACCTGGGTCACGAATCCAACGGACACCACCCCCGCGTGATCAGACAAGGAGTTGGGAGACAAGGAGAGTTTGATTGACCTTGACCTCCGCCGCTCTTATTCCCGACGTGATTAACGCAGTGCGGGTGCTTCGACTCCTTGTGACTTCAGAATCGTCAGATATTTGGCTGGATCCGCGGCGATCTTTTTTGCGCAGCCTGGGCAGCAGATGTAGATCGCTTTGCCAGCCGCATTGACCTTGAATGGGCCGCCCATTGCATCGAGCGGTTCGTCCATCACGGGACACTGTTTTTGTGCGGCGATGTAAGGTGCATCGGCTTGGCTGACTTTGAACACGCCTTCACGCACCTGTTCTCCTTGGGCCGGAACGCTTCCTGCAGCATGTTTGGCGGCACTCGCCGATTCCTTAGTCGACAACGCATCGCCATAAACCATGGCCAAATATTTGGCGGGTTCCGCTTTGATCTTTTTGACACATCCTTTGCAACATAAAAAGATCGGTTTGTCCCCGATCGTCACTTTGACCGGCTGTCCCATGCTGCCGAGCGGCTCGTCCATGACCGGACATTTGGCTTGTTTGGCGACCAAGGCGGCGTCGGCGGCAGTGGCACTGGTGACGGTAATTTCCGGTCGTCCGGCTGCGTATTTCGCGGGATTCGATTTCACTGCGTTCACGCATCCGGCACAACAGACATAGACTTTTTGACCGTTGACATCGATGGCGATGGGATCGCCCATGCTACCCAGCGGTTTGCCAGAAACAGGACAAATCTTTTGCCGCGCAATCGCGGCAGCGGCAAGCTGAGTTTCGCTGGCCGGGACCGTCGCCACTTCTTTAAAGACAACCGCTTGGCCGCTGGTCGATGGCACGCCCACCAATTGAACATCGATCTCGATTTGTCGTCCTGCGATTGCTGACAAGTTGACTGCCGCCGCCAAACCACCTTTGCCATCGGGAAGCAGATCGTAGCGATAGCGTTTTGCGTTTCCTTCGACGTGAAGTGACGCCGCACCACGGCCTTGCTCCATCGCAACCGCCGATCCGGATCGGTCGTACACGAACATTTGGATGCCACCCTGCGAGACCACCGTCTCGAGTTGAATCTCACCCGTTTGTCGCAGCGACCCTCCGTGAGGCCCTTGGACCGGGTGCTCGGCGGTCGCGACGCCGGACGAACCGTGGGCGGCATGTTCATCAGCAGCATGGTTTTCAAGGTCTTGAGCGTTGACCGACAACGCTGCCGTTGCAAAGGCAACAGCAACCATGGTCAGTGCTAAATGCAAATCGCGTTTCATCCTTGTTCTCTCTCTTAAAATGGGGGGAATCTTTCGACAGGGTTTCCATTCCAATGGTGTCCGTCACCGATTGGATGCGTGATCACGAGAATCCTTCACGAGGAAGGTGATTTTTTTTCTGAAGTAGATACGTGTGATTTGATTCATTGAGAAATACTCCCCTCGAACGCTTTCGACGGATCAATGGGGGCGGAATCGTTGACGTTCTCGTCGCTGCGATGCCACAATGGGTCTGCAAAACCCAATCGCATCTTCATTTCCAAATAGCCGCTGTACAGCGTCGGCACGATGAACGAGGTGAACGGTTCGGCTAACATCCCACCGAACACGGGAATCGCCATCGCACGAGCGACATCGGCGCCGCGGCCGGTCGCGATCAGTACCGGGATGAGCGCTGCCAACGTGGTGACGGTGGTCATCATGCAAGGCCGAATCCGTTTCAAACCGGCTTCGTAAACGGTGTTACGAATGTCCTGGACCGAATTAATTTTGCGTTTCTGTAGCAATTGATGAATGTAAGTCGCCATCACGACGCCATCGTCCACCGCTAAACCAAACAGCGCGATGAACCCGACCCAAACCGCGGTATTCAATTCGACTTGCATCCATCCGACTAAGACCATTCCGCCAGCGAACGCGACAGGAATCCCGGTAAAGACCGCCATCGCGATCGGCAGGTTACGGAACTCGATGTAAATCAGCAGCAGGTTGATCAGAATCACCAGCGGAATGATCCACATCAAACGCTGGTTCGCTTCGATTTGGTTGCGAAAACTGCCGACCGCTTCGAGCGAATAGCCAGGCGGAAGCGACAAATGATTCGGATGTTTCGAGGGCAGTGTCTGAGCTTGGAGTAATTGTTTTTCAATCGCCGACACCGATTCCAAATCACCCGCCGCACCGTTGGTCATGAACGCGACGTGGGCTACCAAGCGAGCGTTCTCGCTATTGATCGCACCCGGCCCCCAAGTCGTTTCCAGTGTTGCCAATTCCTCAAGCGGAACCACCGCACCGCTGTCGGTCACGACCGGCAATCGACTCAGTTGATCGATGTGTTCTCGCAAGTCCCGGTCATACCGTAGACGGACGGGATAACGCTCGCGGCCTTCGACCGTTTTGATCAAATTCATGCCGCCCAGTGCGGTTTCGATGACTTCGTTGACCTTCGCGGCACTCATCCCATATCGCGACGCCGCTTCGCGATTGACTGAAAATTCGACATATGGTTTTCCCAACACGATGTCGGGGTTCACCGTTCCTGCATTGATATACGGAGATTGTTTTAGCGTTGCGGCGACGGCCATCGCCGCATCGGCGAGCGTTTGTAAATCATCGCCATACACGCGAATCGCCATCGGCGCCTTGATCCCGCTTTGCAGCATCACCACTCGGCCTTCGATCGGTTGCAGCGCCGACGCCGGTGTCACCCCAGGCAAGGTGGCGACACGATTGATTTCGTCCCAAACGTCACGCGCCGTCACACCATCGCGCCACTCGCTCTCGGGTTTCAACATCACATAGGTTTCCACCATTGCGGCGGGGGCGGGATCGAGTGCTGATTCAACGCGTCCGATCTTGCCCAGTACATCTTTGACCTCGGGAATTTGGCCGATCAGGACGTCTTGCGTCTGCAACACCTGCATCGCCTGCGAAAAACTTGCCGCAGGATACAGCGTCGGCATGTAGAACCAACTGCCCTCGTCCAGTGCGATCCAATCATCGCTGCGGAGTCCCGTGAAGATATGTTTTGCATCGACGTAACCGGGAAACTCATTCAGATCGGCGCCGAACCAACTGGCGACGCGTTCGACCGGTCGCATCACCGTGGGCATGCCGATATAGGCGCCAACGCCCAACACCAACAAGACCGCAGGGAACGACAATGCGACCACCTTGTTGTTCAGCGCGTAACGCAAGCGGGCGGCATAGATCCAGCGTACAAATCGGCTCGACGGAATTTCTTCGATCGGACGAATCCGTTCACGCAACAATTGCCACCCCAGCACAAACCCCAACACGCCGGTCGCGGCGGATACGGTCCAGAGCGGAATTGCCAACCACTCGGCAATACGATTTCCCCATAGAAATTGAGCCGCCATCGATAGCAGAACCGCCAAGGCGATCCCGGCGATCAGCGCGGTTCGCTTTTGATAGTTCGCACTGCGAAGCAGCAAGCGGCTTAGTGCGGGGACAATCGTTACCGCGGTAACCATCGCGGCCGCGATCGCAAACGTTTTGGTATACGCCAGTGGCGAGAAAAGTTTGTAGTCGCGTCCGGTCAAAAAGAAGACAGGCAGAAAGCTGACGATCGTCGTCGCCACCGCCGTCACCACAGCCGGAGCAACCTCGATCGTCGCCGTGTAGATGACCGCTGCCCGGGAAGGAAGAGAGGGAGTAGAGGATGCTGACTCGTTGTCCCGCCATCTCGTACTTTCTCCGTGTCTCCCACTCTCCGTGTCTCCCCCTCTCCTTGTCTCCTTGTCTCCTTCTCTAGCCTTTTCCCATTCCGCTAGATGCTGATAAATATTCTCGGAGACGATGATTCCCATATCGACCATCGTTCCGATCGCGATCGCGATCCCGGCGAGCGACATGATATTGGCTTCGACTCCCACGACGTGCATCGCGATAAACGACATCAACACCGCTGCGGGCAAACTGATCGCCACCACGAAACTGCTGCGAACGTGCAATAGGAACAGCAGAATGATGACGGCGGTGATCAGGATCTCGTCGCGAAGTGCATGCGTGAGCGTGGCCATCGTCTCGTCGATCAGGTTGCTGCGGTCATAGACGCCCTGGATCGTGACGCCACCCAGTGCCGGCTGGATCGTCGCGATTTTGTCTTTGATGCGATCCAGCACCGCGCGTGGATTCTCGCCATACCGCATCACCACCACGCCACCGACCGCTTCGGCGCCGTTGTAGTCCAGGGCACCGCGGCGGAAATCAGGCCCCAGCTGGACGCGTGCGACGTCTCGCAAGTGGACTGGCACGCCGTCTCGCTGCAGAATCACGGTCTGTTCCAAATCGACGACCGCTTGGTTTTTGTCGCCGTTGCTGCCCAAGAATCCTTTGCCACGCACGATGAATTCCATCCCCGTGGTCTCGACCGTTTTCGCGCCGACGTCCAAGTTCGATCCTTTGATCGCCATTGCAACGGCGTCCAACGTGACGTTGTGGAAACGAAGTTTGTCGGGATCCACTTCGACTTGGTACTGGCGAACGTAACCGCCGATCGACGCGACCTCGCTGACCCCTTCGACCGCTTGCAATTCAAATTTCACAACGAAGTCTTGCAGACTGCGAAGCTCCGCCAAACTCATCCCGTCCGCAGGCGGCTGAAGCACGTAGTAGTAAATCTGTCCAAGCCCCGTCGCATCCGGTCCAAGCTG
Source organism: Novipirellula rosea (assembly GCF_039541335.1). Taxonomy (NCBI): domain Bacteria; kingdom Pseudomonadati; phylum Planctomycetota; class Planctomycetia; order Pirellulales; family Pirellulaceae; genus Novipirellula; species Novipirellula rosea. The sequence goes on from NZ_BAABGA010000012.1 coordinate 145,866, forward strand.
CGGAACCACACCGTCAGGCAATTGCGAAGCGGCGCTGCCGAGTTGTTCGGCAACACGGCTGCGTGCCCAGTAGAAATCGATCTCGTCTTTGAACGTGACTTGCACAAAGCTGTATCCGAACATGCTTTTGCCGCGTACCGATTCGGCCCCTGGCACCGCCAGTAGCGAGACGCTGAGCGGATACGTGACTTGGTCTTCGATGTCTTTGGGTGACCGCCCGGGCCACGGCGTCAACACGATGACTTGGTTCTCACCCACGTTCGGGATCGCATCAATCGGAACGGCTTGGTAAGCAAACCAACCGCCGACCGACAAGCCGATCGTCATCAAGACGACAAGCCAAGGTTCACGAACACAGAAGCGAATCAACAGGTTAAGCATTTTCCGCCTCCGGCGTCTCAGAGGGGGAGACACGGGGAGGGGGAGAGAGGGAGAGCAGGTCGGATTGGTCGATCAGAGGAAATTCGTCACTCAAATACACTGCTTCCTCCTCCTTCACGCCTCGTTTCCCTCTCTCCTTGTCAATTTTTCTGCCACGCTGCTTGTCTGCCTTGGCAATGCACCATTTGTCCGGCGCAACGATCATTGCAACGATCATCCTCAAGATTTCCTCATAGAACTCGGTCGCATCGTCGGCAGTTTTTTGATCGAGATAGCCATGGACCGCGGCGTACTCGAGCCACACCTGCGTTTCAGCCGCTTCGGCCTCTGAAATGTTGAGCGTGCTACAGAAGTGATTCTCGTAGCGTCGTTTCCGCCATGCTTCCGCAATGTTTGCGCTGACGCTTCGTGCAGATCGCCTCAATTGATCGGTGAGTGAATACATTTCCTCACGCGGAAACGATTGTGACAATTCAAAAATTCGCCGCCCTGCTGCGAACGACTTTTGATACACAATCAAATCGCGATGGCTATAAATACGATCACTCATTTCGATCTCCTGTTTCTAAGTTTTCAACCACTCTCCCACTCTCCCACTCTCCCACTCTCCCACTCTCCCACTCTCCCACTCTCCCACTCTCCCACTCTCCCACTCTCCCACTCTCCCACTCTCCCACTCTCCCACTCTCCCACTCTCCCACTCTCGATGCTTCGGAAATCGGCACCTCCCCCTCCTTTATCTCCGCACGCACGACCGCCAGAGGCTCTTTTACGGTAGTGTCCTTGCGAACGCAAAAAGAAATCCAGATACCATCGACTGCCGGCATCCGCGTAGGAGGCGGGAGACACGAGACGCATATCCCACGGCAATTCACGCACTTTATGGGCAGCAGGCAACACCCCCGGCGACTGCAAAGCGGTGTCTTTGTGAGGTCTTCGAGAGATTCATTTTAACTTTTTCGGAAATAGAACCCTTTGTGTTGTTGACGGCAGAGCGGGAGCCCTATATTCTTCGCCCCTCACTGACCGAGTGACACGCGTCACACTCTTCAACGCAAGGGAGTGAAGCAGTAGAAATCGGCGGTTGCAAAGCTCAGACGTTCCGGGTAAAACCAGCGACTGAGAACTGATATTTGACAATTTGGTTGTTTGGTAGTTGGCATCTGAAAGAGCACTACACTCGCAAGTAGAGCAGTTCAGCTCGAGACTCGGTCTCGGGAGGCTCTGTTTCAAAAGCGAGAGAAGTGAAAACAAGTTCTGAGAAGCGTTGCCAACGCCTCGATTCGACTCACGCAGTTTTGCTGTGCGGGTCGCAATTAAAAGCGTTGGCAAGAATGTATTCTTATAGGATTCTGTGCAACGTGATTGCTGCAGTCAGTGAAGTCGTCTCTTCGGAGTCGGCCGAGTTAAAGCAGCAATCACCACATGTGA
>NZ_BAABGA010000013.1:0-3504 GCF_039541335.1 Novipirellula rosea
GCGTGGCGGTGGGGCGAAGCACATTTCCACTGCCATCGGTATACGAGCGACCGACGCTAGGCGTGGAGGCGGGATTGACCGCGCCGCTGTGCGATTGGTAGGTGGTCGTCACGTTTCCGAAATCATCGAATTCACGAGTGACTTGATTCACGATCGATCCGCTACCGACCGCTGCTGTATTATAGCAGGTCACTGCCGAGACATTGCCGCGAACATCATAGCTCTGCTCGATGCGGCGGATTGCTCCGTCGACGCCTGCCCCAAGCGTGGTCACGCAGTCTTGCGTCTGCCGCCCCAGGGCATCGTAATCAAATTGCCTGGTTGAGCCGTTTTGATCGGTTAGGCTGGTCCGCTGCGATTGGCGGTTGTAAGTGTAAGAAACTTGGTCACTGGGTCCCGTGGAATCGGGATAGATCTCCGCTCTCAGGAGCATTGAGGATGCGATGTCGCTCTCGCTGAGTGTCGAGCCATAGACGTACTGCGTCACCTGGTTGCCAGTTGATGCGTTAATAGCTGTGAGCGCCTTGAGTTGCCCATCGGCTGTGTAGGTGAACTGAGTCGTCTGATTTAGGTCGTCCGAGTCGGCACATCCACCGCCGCTGCTGGAACTGGATGACGGCACCGTGGTGACGTAGTTGTCGATCGTCTCGGTCTGGCGTCCGGCAGCATCATAGCTGGTTCGCAGCACTTTGCCTGCTGGATCGATTGAATCACGCAGTTCTCCGGCATGGTTGTAAATTTGGCGTGAGACGAGTGTGGTGTCACTGCTGGCCGGAATCGTGGCAGAGCGAGTCAAACTTGCACCGCCGTTGGTTCCATATTCCGCCGTCGCGACCGACCGACCGAGTGCGTCAGGATAGTTTGCCGAATACTGAATCCGGGCATTGGGGGTGACGGTCGGGGAGCCAAGGGCTCCGGTCTGAGCGGCCGGTGCATTGTGGTAACGTTGGCGGGTGTCCGACTGGATACTATTTCCGGCGTCATCGTAGGTGGTTTCGGATTGTGTGAGGATTACATCTCCGGTCACCGAGGTCGCGTCGGCATAGGTGGTGTCATCTCCGAAGCCAACGTACGAGATGACGACTCGCCCGAGACTATCGTAGGACTGCTTGGTGAATTTCTTCGCGCCACCCGGCAAAGATTTGATCGGATTGCCAGCGGCATCGAACCAGTAGTTGCTGGTTCGGAAATGAGTCCTGACACGAATGGCACCTTTTCCGTTCCCGCGTTGGAGAGTCCAACGAGTTTCGAGGGGCGTGGTCAATCAATTGCTTCGGTCACATCATCCGCGCCCGTCGAGTTCGGTTGAAAACCGAAAACCGGGTCTGACCCCGGCGAAGCCTTCCCCATCGGTATGTGAGCGATCGCTCCTGCATTAGCCGAAGCTAATCGCCCCTTCACGCCGGTGCATGGAATGGTTTACTCAGCAAAGAGGCTTGGCACATTAGATTCTAGTAAGCGTTTCCCGAAAAGCAACAGCATGTCGGCTAAATTTCAATCGCCGCTTCACTCCGGCGTAGCGGCCTGTCCATTCATCAAGGAGGTTTGCCCCATTAGATTTCTTCGCCAACAAGAAAGGCGTCCTTACAGTGACCTATTGAAGTGACTTTCTGCTCTGGAGCACTCGTTATTGAGTCCTGACACCTTTCTCCTCTCCGTGTCCACCAACGAAAAACGGCAGCCTATCGGATGCCAATTTTACGTCGCCTTACTCCAGTGCATTTCGCAGCTACTCATCAATGAGATCTGAGCCATTTGATTGCTGCATTGGTTCCTCTGAGTTTTTGACAGGACGAGCTTTTTTCTGAATCCAAATTATAACGCTAGTCACCGACAACACGACCGCGATAAAGTAATTTGGCTCGTTTCTCAACCGGAACGCCTCCGGAAACAGCTCAGCTAGTACAACTAGCCAAATAGTTAAATTGCAAGCTAATTCGAAGGCACGTCTTTGAGTTCGTCCCAGCACCTCTTCTGGGTTACGACCAAGAAAAAATGCTGTCGCGTAATAAATTGAAGCCAAAGCGAAGAATATGGCCACGGGGATAGCTGGTTTAGAACCTTGCCCCAGGAACTCAGGAAATGCAGAAACTGTCGTCAATGCAATAAAAACGATCATCAAAACAAGCTTTGAGAACCTGCTGCGGGCTGATTTCAATTTGGTGCTTCCTTATTTCAATCTTGCCAATCAAAGTTTTTTTAACTCTTCTTTTCTCTTTCTATCTTCTTCCCACGCTTCCCAGGGAGTAGGGAAGTCATCTAAATCCATACGTATAAACTCATCGCAACCGTTGAACGGTGGTCGATTACATCTGGCTTCGCAAGCCCACACACAACCTTCACGACACGCAGCTGCCGCTGCTAAGATACATGCCTTGATTTTCCATGGTGCAATCAAACGAAAGCATGCTATCGACGGAGCACCGCATGCAGTTTTACAAGGCAATTCGCAAGCACTGCGACAGCCAATTTCAATCACAAATAACCCCGTGGGGTCCAGTGCGTTCACATTGAAATTTCCTCGATATAGATTTAATCCGTCCTCATACCCGATAGGATCTCTGGAGCTAAACCGGCCCAGTTGAGGGTCGTACCAGCGGTTGCGGAAGTAGTACAGGCCCGCGACTGGTGTCCACTCCCGACTGGTATACGTGTAGTGAACGCTGTAGTTGCTGCTGGATCGCGGCGTGAAGTCGGGCTCGAAGCACGACAGTTTGCCATACGGATCGTACTCGTAGCGTTCCTGCACGCTTCCTGAATCACTGACCACGGCAGTTGTGTTCCAGTTGGCATCGGCTAGGTAATACAGCCTCTCGCCTAATAGTCCGCCCGATGGCGAGATGTCGCGGTCTCGTGCTACAAGGTCGTCGATGTAACGCATCCCCCACACATATTGACGTCGCGGTGTGTTGGAGGTGTCAATACGTTCTTCCACGCACTGCCAGCTGTCGGTGAAGTAATACTCACGTGTTGCTGAGAGCGATCCAGACGTGTATTCCTTGGCGACGACACGGAAGTTGCGGCCATCGTACTGGTTCTCTAGCAGCACGTTGGAATTGGAATCGTCAACCAGCTTCGTCATCCGGTTCCAAGCGTCGAACGTCGCCGTCATTGTGGCGTTTATTCCAAGATCGGGACGCGGGTTCGTCGTTGTGTTGCCGTTCTTGTCGTACGCCGGGGTCGCTCAGATGTTGCTAGGCGTATTGCTGATGTCGGTGATCTCGTTGACTGCATTGGCGGTGCGGGTTTGGTTGAAGTCCCACGTTCCGCCGCCATTCTCGTCCTGCCGGAATTCCGACCAGTTGCCAGTCGGATCGAGTTTCCAGCACTGCGCCGCATCAAGCGTTTCAATCGCAGTGTGCGAGCCGTTCAATTCACCACGCTGAGCCGTCTGCAAGCGGTTCAGTCCATCGTAGTGGTAGAGCCAGTCATGCTCGCGGTTTGGATCGGACGGGTTCTCTCGCCACGTTCGGTTGCTTGCACGATCATAACCGTACTTTACAC
>NZ_BAABGA010000014.1:0-22835 GCF_039541335.1 Novipirellula rosea
ATCCGCTGCCGACACGCGAACAACTCAAAGAGATCGCCGAAGCCATTGCCACCGAAGAAGGCGAACTCCCCAGCGCCGACCGACTCGAAACGGTGCTCGATGCGGCAATGGGGTTGACGCGATTGGAGGCTGAGAACGCTTTCGGATTGAGCCTAGTTCGTGATTCCGTGATCCAGCCGGAATCGGTTTGGGAACTGAAAGCAAGCATGCTCAAAAAGTCCGGTTTGATTCAGCTCTACAAGAGCAGTGACGATTTCACATGCCTCGGCGGACTCGACAGCTTAAAGGCGTTCTGCAAACGATCACTACTTCAGCATGGTCGTGACAACCCGCTGAAGCAACCTCGTGGCGTACTGTTGTTGGGTGTTCCGGGAACGGGAAAGTCGGCATTTGCAAAAGCACTTGGTAAAGAGACCGGACGTCCCACGCTTATCCTCGACATCGGGGCGTTGATGGGAAGCCTTGTTGGGCAAACCGAGCAGAATGTTCGGCGTGCGTTGCAGATCGCAGACGCCATGGCGCCTTGCATTCTGTTCATCGACGAGATCGAGAAGGCGCTCAGTGGGGCGGCGGGATCAGGTCAAAACGATTCCGGGGTATCGTCGCGTATGCTGGGCACGTTGCTCAGTTGGATGAATGACCATACCTCGAACGTCTACCTGATCGCGACCTGCAACGATATCACGCGGATGCCTCCGGAGCTCTCTCGTGCTGAGCGGTTCGACGGAATCGTGTTCCTCGATCTGCCGCAGCGTGACCAGAAAGATCGAATCTGGAACCAGTACATCACCATGTTCGGGATAGAAGAGGAGCAGAAGCGACCGGCCGATGAGAGGTGGACCGGCGCGGAAATTCGTGCTTGCTGCCGACTATCTGCCCTGCTTGACATTCCGCTTAAACAAGCGGGGTTGAACGTAGTTCCCGTCGCAGTCACGGCAACGGAATCGGTGGACCGTTTGCGGCAATGGGCCAGCGGGCGTTGCTTGGATGCGGAAAAGTCTGGAATTTACCAGCATGATGCCAAGCCACAATCGCGGCGCCGGGTGTCGCGTGCCAATCCGTCTCAGAATTGAGGCGTTTTAACGTGCTCACTCAAAACCAACTCGCCACGATCCGGGCAGCACTGCGATTTTGGAAGGATGAGATGGCTCGCGCAGACAAATCCACCACTCGACATTACTTCGATGTCTCCCCGCATCCGGTGCTAACCGCTGACGAAATCGAAACCATCATTGATCGGCTTCGATTTGACCCGCTTAATTTGTGACACCAACTTAAACAAAGGAGAATCCATGAGCACCATGCTCGAAGATCGTGTGACCCAGAATCAGCCATCACACGGCACGCGGCTTCAAGCCGAAACGACCGCCGCGCGGTTGCACATCCGCTGGCCCGGCACTCGCAAGAGTCTCAGTCGTGACCAGAAACTACAAGCGGCCGGCGCGTTCGACGCCGACAGTCGCACGCTCTCGGCCGCCAAACGTCTCTTCGACACATCGCATCCTTCGTTCCGCGCCGTCTCGGCAATCAAGACCAAGGCGAGTGCATTGTGGAAAGGTATGACCTTGCCGTATATCGAACCTGGCGTCCGGTTGTTACGCCGCGGCGATGTTTCGGAGTTTGACGATCGAATGATTGTCATCCAAGTGGAACTTAGCGAAGCCGTCGACGAACTCGACCTCAGTTTCGCGGAACTCGTCGATCAAGCCCGCAATCAACTCGGGCACCTGTTCGATCCAACAGACTATCCCGACTCCGTCTCGGATCTGTTCGGGATAACCTGGGATTTTCCGTCGGTCACACCGCCTGCGTATCTGCGGACGGTCAATCCGGAGTTGTACGAACAAGAATGCCAACGTGTGAAAGCGAAGTTCGCTGAAGCCGTTGAACTGGCCGAGCAAACATTTGCCGAAGAACTCTCGCAGTTGGTCGGTCATCTGGCCGAACGCTTGTCCGGCTCAGTGGATGGGAAGCCGAAAGTCTTTCGCGACTCTGCCATTGCCAACCTAAATGAGTTCTTCGGACGATTCCAGCATCTCAACATTGGAAGCAACGACGATCTCAATCAACTAGTTGAGAACGCAAGGCAGGTGATTACTGGAGTCGACCCGCAAGACCTACGAGTTCGGTCGTCATTGCGTGAACGAGTGGCTCGCTCTTTGACCGAAGTCGAAACGAGTCTCGATGAGTTGATGACCGATCGACCGCGCCGGAACATCATCCGAGGTCCCCGGTGAAGACCATCGATTTAGTCGTCGCAACTAACGGCGAGACTCAAATGATTTTCGATGATCGCCTTGATGTTCGTTCAGTCGGTTGCATCGCAATCCGGCGTGGTTCACACGTGGAGCCAACTCTCGACGGTCAATGGACCGCAGATCTTTCCCCGGTCGATGGTCCGACACTCGGACCTTTCGACAAGCGTAGCGAAGCCTTGGCAGCAGAAGTGACTTGGCTTCAGCAGAATTGGCTAACTCGCTCGCGAGGGTAGCCGTTCCATTTTTACCGTTATCGCAAAGCCCCGTTCGTTTGACTTTAGGTCAGGCGAGCGGGGCTTTTTTCGTTTTCCCCTTTTCCATCAGGAAATCTCCGAAGTCCTGCCGAGAACGACCGGCTAGCGGAACACTTTGGCTCACAATACGCAATGATTCTTATCATGAATCACCAACCGAAAGCGGTCTCCCACGGCGACGCAGCAGGCTCGCCAACGGACTCCAAGAGCCTAGATTCCGCCCATCAACTGGCTGAGCGTCATCTCCAACGTCTCGGCGATACGCTCGATGTTTCTTAGGGCGATATTCCGCTCACCCCGCTCGACCCCACCGACGTAGGTTCGGTCCAAGCCACATTGGTGTGCGAACTCTTCCTGTGACCAGCCGCGTTTCTTGCGCAGCTTTCGCACTCTCTCGCCAAATCGTTCCAGGATGTCGCTGTCGGCCATGATGCCGATAGTCGTCATCCAGCCACCACAACGCCACGGACTATGAGTATCATTTATCAATGCTACCTATAGTCGTCTACCTCCTTCGAGAAAAATAATCATGACAGAATCGCATTCTTCGAGACCGGCAGGCATGACCCGATTCAGAACGGAACCCTGGTTCAGCTACGCCGTACTCGCATTTGGCACTGGCATGGCCGTGATAGGCTTTACTGGCTTTGCCCAAGAACTGGGCCTCCTGTGGTTCATTATCGTTTCGTTTCTGCGGGTCCTTGGTTGCTTGTTCTTGCTCGCAGGAATCGTTGCAACAGGAGCATCTTTCGTCACGAAAGCTCTCAACATGGTTGGAAGCAAGAAAGTCGAATCCACTTCGGTCATTTCCTACAAGGTCGCCGGAATTGTGCTTGTTGTCGTAGCTCTTGCTTTCCCCGCTATCTTGGTGATTCTGCTTGGCCCACCGAAACCCGAGCCTTCGATCACTGGTGGCGTGACCCCCGTCCTGGTAGGTGGCGGTCGATACGCGATCACGGTTCCTGACACCTTCAAGCCGAGCGATGCCGAAATTCCATTTATCGGTGGAATCTCTATGGCCGATGGGCGTCGCGATCTCTTGGTCATGATCAAGGCTGTTTCCTGGAGGGACATCTCTGCAAAAACGCTTAGCGATCATGCGGACAACCTAGCTGAACTCGTTGTCAGTGATTTGCCCAATGCAGAAGCAAGCCAAAAAATAGCCATCCTCGCCAATGGTCGTGCGATGACTCGCCAGAACTTCGTTTATTCGGAACGTGGGACGAGAGTGCAGGTGATGATTGAACTACAACATTTCGCGGATGATGTTGTTGAGATTCGATTTGCAGCAACTCCAAGCCGGTTCGAGGATTGGGATTCTGAGATCGACCAAATCTCCAATTCCCTGGTCGAGACGACATACAACTAACGGGGTGGTCCCTAGAGTTTTCAGTCAGCAATGTTCATCTACGCCGAACGATGGCAGGGGCAGTCTTGTAGCGACAAACGCGTCTGCCCGACCTAAACCGATTTCACGAACGAGGATCATTCTAAGACGCGCTGGAACGTTCTCTTGACGTCGACCACGAGCGAACCAGTTGTCAAAGGACTCGATCAGTTCGAGTTGAACTTGCCTTCACTCCATGCTCAACAGCTTGGAGTCCCACCGTTACACGAGGAGATTCATGAGCTCTGTAGACGAAACACCGAGCCAGGCATGCGATTACTAAGGCGGCACGATATTTCCGATTTCGACACCCATGACCATGTTACGAAGTGAAATCGCAGAGGCCATCGAAGAACTCGATCGCGAGCGATCTTCGTTTCGAGATCCGGTTGCTCAATCGCTGACGTGGAATCGAGCTTGGCTCATTTGATGACCGATCGACCTCGCCGCAACATCATCCGAGGTCCTCAGTGAGCAACATCGAAATTGTTGTTCCGCCATCGGTCACTGCGAGGATGGTCTTCGACGATCGACTCGTCCCTCGTTTAAGCGGCCCAGTAACAACCTTTCATGGTCACACGTCTAACCCGCAGAGGGCGGTTAATGGACTGCCGACCTATCTCCCGTTGGCGGCCGTTGCTGCTTGGCCCCTTCGACAAACGTAGCGAAGCCTTGGCAGCAGAAGTGGCTTGGTTTCAGCAGAATTGGCTAACTCGCTCGCGAGAGTAGCCGTTCCATTTTTCCCGTTATCGCAAAGCCCCGATTGTTTGACTTCAAGTCAGACGCTCGGGGCTTTTTTCGTTTCCCCTTTCAGTAAGGAACCTTTCCGATGAACCAAAACGAACTCAATCGTGCCGTGGCTGCGGCTACCGGAGACACTGTTTCCGCAGTTAAACGCCTCGGTTTCATGCTCCTGGACCCTGCCATTCCCATCGACGACCCGACCGATCCCGTGCACGGCGGTCGCGTTATCGACTGGGATGACTTCGACCTCTTTCGCGAGGAACTCGATGAAGGCCGCTTCGATCCCGAAGCCGCACTCTGCTAACGCGATGAAACCTCATCGTAGTAAGCAACCAAACGTAACGAGCCGTCGCTTTCCCATTCGTGGACAGCGGCGGCTTCGTTTTCCCAAACGCAAGTTTACCTCCCCAAAACCCAAGAGAACCAAACATGAAGGTACTCCTCATCTCCAATGATGCTGGTGGTTACGCTCACCACGTCGAAGCTCCCGAAAACACCACAGTCCAGCAGATGTTCGAGCGACATGTCGGCAGGTTCCATGCCGACAGTTATCTGATCCGTGTCAATCGGCAACCAGCCCCTGCGGATCAAGTGCTCCGTGATGGCGACCGCGTCTCATTCACGCCGCTCAAGATTGAAGGCGCGGTCTGATTTCAATGTTCATTGCCCAGTCGGGGCGGTTTGGCTGCAAGTGGCTGACCATCGCGACTGGGCTTCTTTTGGAGCCAATGCTATGAAGTACGAAATCAAGCACGATTACCGAGCGGCGGTCGAAATCCTGAACGCGATACAAGGCGTTCAGGCTCTCAAAGCAATGACTGCACTGGACGAGTCGTTCGATCAGTGTCGTCGCTGGCGGCGACGGATTGAAGCTTCCACCGCAAGGAACTGGAACGCCGCAGCAATGGATGCCACCGACCGACTGCGAGGGGCACTTGATGTGCTGCGAACGCGGTCGGCTCTCGTGATCGACGACTTGAATCGTCTTGCTAAACCACGCCTCGAACCGACAGTATCGTCCGTCTATCGAGAGATCGAAGCACTCCGCGGCGAGTTCAAGAGCGTCACGATTGATCGCGCAAAGCAACGTCTCACAGTCCAGACATCGAGCATCTCGCTTGAAGACGTTGAACTCGGAAGCTTCGAGATCTGCTTGAACTGGAAGTTCATCAAGGAGTCGTCCCCGTATGAAGTGATCGCAGTCGAGCCGAACTGCCCCTCATCCAATGACAGCGTTACGCATCCTCACGTGCAAGGCGAAACGCTGTGCGAAGGGGAAGGGGCGGACGCGATCCGGCGATCCCTCGATGAGGGACGCATCTACGACTTCTTTTGCGTCGTCGATCACGTGCTGCGGAATTACAACCCCGATTCAGCCTACATGCAAATCGAAGATTGGAACGGAGTCAGCTGCAAATCATGTGGCGACAACGTCGACCGAGACGAAGTCGTCGGATGCTGCAAATGCGAAACCGAACTATGTCCTGATTGCAGTACCTCCTGCGATTCCTGCGTGGACCGGTTTTGCAGTGAGTGCATCTCGTCCTGCGAAAGCTGTGGCGACGATGCTTGCCTAATGTGCCTGAAGTCGTGCGACGACTGCGGCAATTCTTTCTGTAACACCTGTCTTTTTGAAGGAACCTGTGATGATTGCATCACTAAACAAAACGAAGCGAGTGAAGAAGAATGCGGAGAAGTCGAGCAAACGGTCGCTGCGGTTCACACCGTACGCGATGGCAAAGCTTCTGTACCTGCGTGATATCGGCCCCACCGAAGTAGGAGGGTTCGGCATCTCCAGCGCCAGCGATCTGTTGCTCGTTGAAGATATTCAGCTTGTCGAACAAGTTTGCTCAGTTGTCTCGGTCGAATTCAACGACGACAGCGTTGCCGACTTCTTCGACCAACAAGTCGACGCCGGTCGGCAACCAGAACAGTTCGCAAGAATCTGGATTCACACGCATCCCGGTGCGTCGCCCTCCCCAAGCGGCACCGATGAAGAAACGTTCGACCGTTGTTTCGGTGGCGTCGGCTGGGCGGTGATGCACATCATCGCCGAGGAGGGTAACACCTACACGCGAGCACGCTTCAACGTCGGCCCAGGAACTGAACGACGACTACGATGCCGTACCGTATTCGATACTGAGTTTCCTGCCTCCGACCACGAAGCTTGGTTCATTGAATACTGTGACAACGTGACTGTCTACGATCCGTTTTCCTCACGTCACACGTTTGCCGAAACCTTCGAGGACGCCGACTGGTGGGAACGGAACGCTTCGGCAGCCGATCGGTGGAGTGATCGTCTGTTGGAGGTAGGGCATTGAGTGCAACGTCAAATCGTTTTGAACGTCAAAGCCAACTGGTTCCGATGGACCGGTTGGCTGAAGTCACCGCAACGGTGATCGGTGTCGGCGCGATCGGACGCCAAGTCGCCCTACAACTCGCCTCGATCGGCACACCGAGAATCCAACTGATCGACTTCGATAACGTTGACTTGTCCAACACGACAACGCAGGGCTACCGAAAGCACGAGGTTGGATTGGCGAAGCCTTTTGCGACGTCGCAAGCCATCGGCGAAATTGACCCAACCATCGAAGTCATTCGATTGGAGGATCGTTTCCGTCCGCGCCAAGAAATCGGCAATGCCGTCTTCTGCTGCGTCGACTCTATCACGGCGCGGACGGCGATCTGGCGTTCGGTTCAATCGCGTATGGGATTCTGGGCCGATGGCCGGATGCTCGGCGAAGTGCTGCGAGTCCTCGCCGTCACCGACATCGAGTCGGAAATACACTACGCATTGACACTTTTCACTTCATCCGAAGCCCAACAAGGAACCTGCACTTCGCGGAGCACGGTGTACGCCGCCAGTATCGCGGCGGGAATCATGGTCCACCAGTTTACCCGCTGGCTCCGCGACATCCCGACCGACGCCGACACCAGCGTCAATCTGCTGTCCGGTGAATGGACCGTCTACGACACTCGCTAACGAAACGGTCAGGGCACGAGCTTTCAACAAGGCACCCAGCCCCAACTCGTATTCGTAAGGAGGTCAAATGGAAGGACTAACAGGTTGGATCATCATCGGCTTCGTCGCACGATGTTTTTTCAAAGCCGGCAGCCGCACCGGTAGCTGCAAAGGCTACAACGTCGGCCGCAGCCGAAGTCATCGCAACCGCCGCTAACAACCGGAACACCGTGGCCGCCCTTTGGGGCGGTCGCGGTGTTCCATTTTTTTAGCTATTAGATCCCTGGAATGTGCTGTCCTGACGCTCGGTGGCTTGCCCAGACGCGTATTCGATACGTTCGCGATGATCCACAATCTGCTGTAAGCAAGCCAAGGCATGAGGGCAAGGATCTCCATAGTGTTGATCCGCATCACCTATTGAGCGAATTACTTTTTCAACGCGATCAGCAAGGCGAGCGTCCCAAGCAATCCTTTCTTCGACAAGCAAATTGACAATCACGGAATATGCAGGTCTCGTGCGAAAGTCAGATCGGAAAACGAATCTGCGCAAAGGTTCACAGAATTGTTCTTTTTCAGCTACACCCTCGAGTGATCCAATAGCTGCCACCGATACTGACTCTGATGAATCATGCTCTGCAGCACGGAGCAGCATTTCAGCAATCGACAAATCTTTGGTCGCCGCGTCTTCCAATGCCCATGCAGCGGAAGCTCGTAAGTCTTCGTGGTTCGATTCATCCTCCAGTAGGTTCAGCAATCGCTCGCGTGCTTCCAGCCATTTGTCAGCGGCCTGAAACAGTGCCATTGCGCAGGCTTCACGCACAACGAGCGGATTGCTCGTACGGTTCAATTCTTCGACAAGGTTATGTCGTTTAGTATGAGGCCCATTACCCTCTGGCTAATGCGGTGGGTTGCAAACATGTTTCAATCCACGTCCGCTCTCGCGAGCGGACGATGAAAACTGGGACTCGAAGACGCCGGCAGAGGTGTTTCAATCCGCGTCCGCTCTCGCGAGCGGACGATGCGCCCCGACCGGGTCAATTGTAAGCCTGGTTTGATAGTTTCAATCCGCGTCCGCTCTCGCGAGCGGACGATATATGGCGGTATACGAGATTGTCTGGTGTCTAGTTTCAATCCGCGTCCGCTCTCGCGAGCGGACGATTTGGGGCGGTGCTGCAGCTTTGAGTTCAGTTTCAACGTTTCAATCCGCGTCCGCTCTCGCGAGCGGACGATCTTGAGTCTGGAGGAAGCCGCGGCGGAACTGCAGTTTCAATCCGCGTCCGCTCTCGCGAGCGGACGATCTTTCGAGGACGACTTGCATCGTGGTGCACTTGGTTTCAATCCGCGTCCGCTCTCGCGAGCGGACGATTCGGCGGAAAAATGCACGCTTGGTCGAAACAACAGTTTCAATCCGCGTCCGCTCTCGCGAGCGGACGATGCTTTGTCTGCATCGTCATCGGCAATCACTTGACGTTTCAATCCGCGTCCGCTCTCGCGAGCGGACGATCTACGCCAACGAAGGCACCGAAGGTGCCAATGTCATGTTTCAATCCGCGTCCGCTCTCGCGAGCGGACGATACCGGACCGATAGACGACTTGATCAGCGAGAGAACGTTTCAATCCGCGTCCGCTCTCGCGAGCGGACGATGTGCATGGTTGCGGTACGCATCCGCGACAACCTGATGTTTCAATCCGCGTCCGCTCTCGCGAGCGGACGATCCCGACAAGCTTGGGCGACCAGCGGCCGGATTGTTTCAATCCGCGTCCGCTCTCGCGAGCGGACGATGTCGGAAACGTCTTGAAAAAACATGCCCCATGCTGTTTCAATCCGCGTCCGCTCTCGCGAGCGGACGATTCCCTGAGGTTGATCGATTACATATTGATTGTCGTTTCAATCCGCGTCCGCTCTCGCGAGCGGACGATTCGCTCCAACGCGGTCAGAAGTGTGCGGCTTGTGTTTCAATCCGCGTCCGCTCTCGCGAGCGGACGATTTCGTCGACCGGATCCGATTCTATCGCCATCAAGTTTCAATCCGCGTCCGCTCTCGCGAGCGGACGATCTGTAGACTTTTAGATAGTCGACTCCAGCGACAGCGTTTCAATCCGCGTCCGCTCTCGCGAGCGGACGATTTCGGTAGCTCGGCCAGTTGCATTTGAATTAGAGAGTTTCAATCCGCGTCCGCTCTCGCGAGCGGACGATCCGACGGCGTCGCTTACCTGTTGTCGCGTCCAGTTTCAATCCGCGTCCGCTCTCGCGAGCGGACGATTACAGACCGACCATTGGCGACAACGATTGATCGGTTTCAATCCGCGTCCGCTCTCGCGAGCGGACGATTTTCTGCCCTCATCAAGAAATTTGAGAAAGAAGTTTCAATCCGCGTCCGCTCTCGCGAGCGGACGATACTGGAACATTTCGCAAAAGGAACTTCTCAAACGTTTCAATCCGCGTCCGCTCTCGCGAGCGGACGATTCGGCGGAAACAAGCCTTTGCGGCAGCCAGAGAGTTTCAATCCGCGTCCGCTCTCGCGAGCGGACGATGTTAACGGTACATCAGGAAACGACGCGAATGCAGTTTCAATCCGCGTCCGCTCTCGCGAGCGGACGATACCATGTTTTCACTGTCGCAAACGGCTGGGATGTTTCAATCCGCGTCCGCTCTCGCGAGCGGACGATGGTGGAAGCGAAGCCTTGAGCTCGATCGAAGGAAGTTTCAATCCGCGTCCGCTCTCGCGAGCGGACGATGTACAGACCACCTTGTGTCAGACAACGAAGTGTATGTTTCAATCCGCGTCCGCTCTCGCGAGCGGACGATCTATCGCGACGTCTGGAATAAGGCCCTCGCGATCGTTTCAATCCGCGTCCGCTCTCGCGAGCGGACGATTGGACGACAAGCAGTTCACTCAGCGATCCAAGAGTTTCAATCCGCGTCCGCTCTCGCGAGCGGACGATCTCGCGACGTATCAGGTGCGACGCGGTGACTCTAAGTTTCAATCCGCGTCCGCTCTCGCGAGCGGACGATTTTGCATCGCTTGCCGCGAACGAAAAGAAGATCGTTTCAATCCGCGTCCGCTCTCGCGAGCGGACGATGGGACGCTCGAACATTACTACCAAGATCCGTCGAAGTTTCAATCCGCGTCCGCTCTCGCGAGCGGACGATCCTCGTGCACGATCGCGAATTCGTTGATCGAACAGTTTCAATCCGCGTCCGCTCTCGCGAGCGGACGATCTCAGGCGAACGAGGACTTGATGTTGACCGGTTTGTTTCAATCCGCGTCCGCTCTCGCGAGCGGACGATCCCTTGGCTTTCTTTGGATTCGGCAACATGGAGAGTTTCAATCCGCGTCCGCTCTCGCGAGCGGACGATGATCGGATCGGCACTGGTCGAGGATTGGTTGTCGGTTTCAATCCGCGTCCGCTCTCGCGAGCGGACGATCTAACGACCGACCAGCCGGTCGCGGTTTATGACTGTTTCAATCCGCGTCCGCTCTCGCGAGCGGACGATGTCCAGCACCAACAGTCCGCATCGCTGCAGATGTTTCAATCCGCGTCCGCTCTCGCGAGCGGACGATATCGAGGCGGTGTCCAAGAGCGTGATCGTACACGTTTCAATCCGCGTCCGCTCTCGCGAGCGGACGATCCAGAGTGCTAAAGATGCCGGAGACCATTGTTGTTTCAATCCGCGTCCGCTCTCGCGAGCGGACGATAGCGACGTGCGGCCAAGTTCTCGGACAAACTGGTGTTTCAATCCGCGTCCGCTCTCGCGAGCGGACGATTGTGCGTGAGTCGTGGTTTGCTGATTGACGAACGTTTCAATCCGCGTCCGCTCTCGCGAGCGGACGATAACAGATCGGCAACTTTATTTGATAGTCGCGGCGTTTCAATCCGCGTCCGCTCTCGCGAGCGGACGATCAGATACCACCGCCGCACCGATGACGGTCTTGAGTTTCAATCCGCGTCCGCTCTCGCGAGCGGACGATGTCGTCGCTCATACAGTCCGATTTCAGTGTTTAGTTTCAATCCGCGTCCGCTCTCGCGAGCGGACGATGAAAACCCGGTGCCGACGATCATCCCAGGCGAAGTTTCAATCCGCGTCCGCTCTCGCGAGCGGACGATTCCGCGGCGACGTCCTGCTTGTTCCCGAGAAGTTGTTTCAATCCGCGTCCGCTCTCGCGAGCGGACGATGGGCCGCACGAATCAGGGGCGAACATCCGCAACGTTTCAATCCGCGTCCGCTCTCGCGAGCGGACGATATGCCGGCCTTGGCCAAAACGTGATTGACCCCTTTAGTTTCAATCCGCGTCCGCTCTCGCGAGCGGACGATGGTATGACATCGACCACATCGGCGGCAAGACCTTTGTTTCAATCCGCGTCCGCTCTCGCGAGCGGACGATAGGTCGTCATCCTAACGCTGGCATTAAACGACGGTTTCAATCCGCGTCCGCTCTCGCGAGCGGACGATTCGGATTGCAG
Organism: Novipirellula rosea; assembly: GCF_039541335.1. Lineage (NCBI taxonomy): Bacteria > Pseudomonadati > Planctomycetota > Planctomycetia > Pirellulales > Pirellulaceae > Novipirellula > Novipirellula rosea. Next base: position 12,072 of record NZ_BAABGA010000014.1, read on the forward strand.
GAAGGTGATGCACTGCGTTGCTGTTTCAATCCGCGTCCGCTCTCGCGAGCGGACGATACTCGCAAGAGAAAGCACATCGACATCGAGATCGTTTCAATCCGCGTCCGCTCTCGCGAGCGGACGATGCGAAGTACCTGGCGTGCCGGCAATTGGCCAACGTTTCAATCCGCGTCCGCTCTCGCGAGCGGACGATACCACAGCGATTAGCAGCCAATTCACCCCGTGAGTTTCAATCCGCGTCCGCTCTCGCGAGCGGACGATTGCGCACGGAGCGACGTTGTCGGGTGGCGATCAGTTTCAATCCGCGTCCGCTCTCGCGAGCGGACGATGTTAGCTAGCGACTTCGTCGGCTTCCACTTCCTCGTTTCAATCCGCGTCCGCTCTCGCGAGCGGACGATTGCAAACAGCGGCGTCCATGCTTTCCCGGATGATGTTTCAATCCGCGTCCGCTCTCGCGAGCGGACGATCCCTCATTCTTAAGTACAACGGGTGCCTAGCGTAAGAGGGGGGGATTCGCGAACCCAATCGGCTCCGCCGAAGGTTGGCTTCATAAGCGATGCGAATGCAACGCAAAGCATGGCAGCAACACTGCTTACGTCAATCGCGATCCTGCCATGATTTGGCCGGTCGCTTTGGGTTCGCGGGCGATTGCGTCGCTTGATGTTAGAGGATGAGCGGATCGTCTATCGGGGTGACCGGCTTGGCCCCGATATGTTCCACTCGATGCTTCCAATTGTTGCCGAGAAAGTAGAATCGTAAACTATCTGTCGATGGCTCGATGAGGTCCGTCAATTCGCCTTTCAGTCGCACAAACTGCTCCATCGAAACATCACACTCAAAAACTGAATTCTGCACGCGTTGACCGAAGTTTTGGCATGTTTTTGCGACTTTCTGTAATCGACGCTGGCCAACTCGATCGGAGGTGGCAACATCGTAGGTGACTAGTACCATCATTGAGATAGCTCCCTATTTCCATGCAAACGGCGGATAAGCGTCCGAATCGCCTCGTAAGTGTCTTGCCAGGAGCCGGCCTTGGATGTGCGGCACCAAACCGAGCGTCATCTTCTCGTTCAGAAATGGATGAGTAACAGTCTCCTGTTTGCGTTTTTGGTATGCGGCGACGATCGTCTTGCGTGTTGCCTCGTTCATCCGAATCCCGTTGCCAGGCTCTTCGACGAATCCGTTGGATTTGACCTGACCACGATTGATTAGCGAAAGAACCAACCGATCCACCATCACTGCACGGAACTCTTCCATCAAATCAAGTGCGAGACTCGGGCGTCCGGGGCGATCGCGATGCAAGAAGCCTACCGCTGCATCCAAACCAGCGGCTTCACACGCTGACCGCAAATCGTTCGTCAACATGCTGTAAAGGAAGGAGAGCATCGCGTTGACTCTATCTTTGGGAGGCCTTCGTGTCCGACCAGAAAAGACAAACTGTCCCTTGCTCGTTGTAATCAAGTCGTTAAAAACGCCAAAATATTCCGCACTGAACTCGCCTTCCATGCCACGAAGTTGGTCCAACGATAACGAATCGTTGAGCGTTCGGATTGCCATATCGATGCGGTTTGCCGTGCGGGTTAACCGCTGCGTTGCATCGGACGCTGGTTGATCTCGGACTCCACGGCGCAGAACGGTACGATAGTTTGCCAGCTTGCCGATGATGCAGGCGAGTGCAATCAGCTTGGCTGAATCCAGATCGTCTGCGCGTCGATACTGCTCCCGCCGCAGGAGAACGTTTCCCGGCGTGAATCCGTTGACAGCCGCCAAAAATCGCCCGTGTTCGGTCATGAATGTGATCGCGATCCCTTTTTGACCACAGAAACCCATCAACTGGGGACTGATACCAACCCGCCCAAAACACGCAATGGAGCCAATGTTCAGCAGTGGCAGCCGTGTCTTGGATTCCTTATCGACCCGCACCACCACGGTTTCGGATTCTTTCCGCAAGTAGGCACCCTGCGTGAAGATGAATAACGTATTGAGGTGATGCTTCATAGTGAGTCCCCATCAGAAGGTTCGGCAATTCCGTCATCGACAATCGATTGCAGGTATTTCGCGGCAGTGGAACGAGGGCGCAGTGATTTCGGCATACACCACTCAAATAACGAGCATCCTTTGCACTTTGGTTTGAACTTCGCCGTCGGCGTTTCACTCGACTCAACAAGTTCGCGAAGCCGCTTGGCTGTATTTTTCGTCAAAGATCGCAGAGTTTCGTCGAAGACAACTTCTTCGCGATGCTGACTCTTGATGTGAAAGATCGCACCGACCGGCACGTCCACGCCAAGCATCTCTTCCAAACACATGGCTTGAGCGCACAGTTGCGCCTCGTTATTGTCCCAGCGTCGCTTTTTACCTCGTTTGAAGTCGACCGGATAAGGAATCGGTGGACCTTTGTCGTTGTCTCGCAGCTCCACCAGGTCACTGATGCCAATCAAACCCAGTTTATAGGAAACCAACCACATTCCGGTTACCTGCCGACGATCTGACCGACGTAAGTTCTTCGGTATGTCGACACGCTTATGAGCCAATAGCCCTTCGCTGGTGAACTGGTTGTCCTTCCAAATCTGTTCATTCAAATGCAACGCGGCCCTTCGCTCACAAAACAAAAAGTCGTTGAGGTAGCGAATTGAAAGCAAGTCGTCGTCAGCCATGTCAAAGACTCGCTGTGGGGAAGGCTAAGTTTGGGAACACTAATCGGCTCAAATTGAACACTATTCAAAGTAACGAACTGCAGGCTCGGTATTAGTGTGCAATGAGTGAAGATCAGCGTTCCAAATTCGCAATTAACGTAAGATGCAGTTGACTGTCTGACTTTAGGAAAACGCCAAACCGCCATCGAGCATCTCAACATTGTCGATAACTCCGGCCATGCATCCCAGGAACTTGTCGTACTTCAATGTCCACTCAAAAACACCTGGCCGCCCGCTGTTCGCAATATAAACAATCGTAGAAGTAGCGGATCGACAGCAAGTCGTCCGCCTACTATTCCCCTAACGTGCGAAAATCACCTATATGTTTCGGGGATCGACACGACGGTGAATCTGGACTCCGCGAATGCCCTCGGGCGGTTCATCATGATTCCACGTGTCCGAAACTTCGTAATCGGAAAACGATTCGGGATAATCTCGAAGAGAGCCGTCAGGATTCTTCTTCAGTTCAACATCAATGGTGTCAAACAGTTTCCAAGCGTGTGCACAACCGAGTTTTGCTTCTCGTGCATTATTGGACGCATTATTCTTCGATTGTGTCCCCACATGTTCAAAATCGTAGACAGCAAGAACGTTCATCTCGGGGCGTGCGGCAGACTGATCGTGGTCAAACATGTGCTGTAACGCCTCGAAAAATGTTTCGAGATCGCTATCCGTAAAGCCAGTCTTCTCAGCGAAGAGAGGCGAAACAAAGGCTTTGGCGGCATAAAGCCCGTAAGGCACAATGTGCTTGTTGCCCATTGTACGTTCCTTCTTTTCATCTTCAGGCTTGGTCACAGCGCATCGAGTAATCGAGATTTCCAACGGGGTAATCGGATCGCAGGATTTTGCGAAGGTAAATTGAATCGGACCTCGGACTTGACCGTGAGCCGATCCCTTCATTACGTCTTCGCCAGTTGAAAGAACTGCTCCAAATGTGCGTACATCAAAAAACTCGCGGCATAGCCAGTTCTTGGTTGCTTCAGCTTTCTCCTTATCGGTCGCCTTTTTGTCAAATTTCTCCGTTGCTGCGGTGATGCCTTTCTTGATCTCGTCATTCAAAATGTTTCCTTGTTGAATCAGAATCCCAAATCCGTTCTCGTCATTGGCCTCTCGATCCGGTGGGAATTGAGCAACGAAGTTGCGGATCTTACGTTTTAGACAAACGTCGGACACGAGGCCTTTGTTAGATGTCGGATCCATTCTTGGAAGGTTACCTGCGTCTGGATCTCCATTTGGATTTCCATTGGTAACGTCGAACAGAATGAAAATATCATGACGGCGGCTAAGGATTGGGCTTGGCATGTTGCCTCCAGTTTTCGGAATTGAAGTTGATTTTTAAGGACGTTACGTACAAATAGAATTTCGGTCGCTGTTCAGCTTGCTCAGCTCGTTTCCTGTACTTGATAAAATTGCTTTACCGCTTCAATCAGGTCGACATAGCCCAAATCTTCGGCAAGCTCCTTGGCATTTTGCAACGTATCGTCGTAGGACTTGCCCTGCGTTCGCAACTTGCGAGCTTCACCTAGTTTTGAACGGATCCCTGACGCAGCCTTGTCGTAGGCGCGTTGTTGGTAAAACCCGAGGGCAAAAATGCCTTGGCTCTGTAGATTCAATGTGCGATTGAACTTCGGAGGCGCACCGGGTTGGTCTGGCGTAAATCGCTGTAAGATCGAACCGATTTGCTCGTCTAAACGTTTAGCATCGTAGGGTCGTTCTTTTCGTATTTTGGCGATGTGATGCCTAGTCAAGCGGCAGAGTTGCGGAAAAACGGCTGCAGGCGCTGACGATGCCGTTCCATAGTAGCGTTCAACAACACCCGCTCCTTTTTTCTCGAAGTTGTGATATCGATCCTGGATGCTCTCGAATACTGCTAATAGTCTTCCAAGGTTGTATGCTTGGTTATCCGTTACGGCTAAATGTTGAGTCGGCATGAAAGCACCTTTGCTTGGATAGGACTGAAGTTGGATTTGACGAAGCAGAATCAATTTGACTAACGCAAATCGAGACTGGCTAAACGGGTACGTTGGTTTCTTGGCATCATCAGAAACCAGAGCCGAGTGAAATTCGTCCAGAATTGGCTTGAGAAGAGTGATCGGCAAAGCGATCCCTTCTCTCGCAGATCGAAGAAGTTGAATGATCCGTTCGCCAACGAGTTTGTCTGTGCCTTGTTTTTTCGATTCGCGAAGTGTTGCAAGCGCAAGGTTAGGGATTGCGAACGGAGACGGCGGTCCATCCTCATCCTTGATAGCCGTTTTTGATTTCGTCTGCTTGGTAGGCAATTTCGCAAACATGGGAGCGATCTGGAGATCTTGCCACCAGTCTTCAAAATGACGGATAGCATCCGAAAGCGGTTGGTCAATCCAGTTTTTTACAACGATGCGACCCGCATTGCCTCCAAACGCAGCTGTGTAGAGTCGGTCTTCCGATGGAGCCAACGCTCCAACATTTCCACTGAATGGCGTTCGCAGGAAATCTTTGACTTGCTGCGGATGAGCTTTCGACATGAATTGATGCGATTTCCTCGCAAATACTACGTCGCTCCTTGCCCAAGTGCAGATGACAACGGGGCCGAGCCTTAAATGCTTGTTATTGTCCTTGAGAATGTCATTCAATGCCATCGCATAGGAAGCTGCAGCCGTTTCGGACATTGGAGAGTTGCCGCCCATATCAAACCCGTACGACGAGTAAGCTGGTCCGGCTTTGGCAAATGATACGATGTAACCACCTCCGGAAATGCCGGGCACACCTGTAATCGTAGGTTTATGGGAGCGCGCAATCGGTTGTCCCGTTTCACCGGTCAGAAGGCACAATGTCGCCCGATTCGCTTTATCGATCGTTTCTGTCTTTGACGCGTCATCTCCGATATTGTTTTCGGACGAGAACGCAAGCGAATGAAATTTATCGAACCAGTATTGCGTTAACCTGTCATCGCGATCGCCTATTTCCAAAGGTACCCCGTCAATACTGAATGCGAACGTTGCTTTATCCACTGATATGTAGCTGGCGTCCTCTATCCCCACATTCGCTACAAATTCGAGTTCTCCTTTCTTTGGCCCTTTGTCTTTGGGACGCATTCTCAGAAATTGCGATCTGAAAATGATTTCTCCGTGTTCAATTTTGAAATTCTCTTGTTGGAAAGCTAACAACGCAGCCAATCGAGCGTCTTGAGTCGCATCAAAAGCGATTTGTATTTGGTCCCAAAAATGCAGGAACGCTTTTGTGCCATTGTTATCTTTCTTTCTGCTATCCGTAGCAGTTGGCGCGGCAATTGGTTTTCCGCTTTTCTTTTCCATTCCAAAAACTGCACCTGAACCCTCCGCGAGAAAATACGATTTTCCTCCATTGTTCTCGCCTGGGAAACGAGGCAGACGCATGTTTTTACCCGCTCGCACTTTTCCTTTGTCATCAATGTGAGAAAGCGATATCAGGTGGGGAATCCGCATTCTCCCCTTGCTATCCAATGGAACCAAAGCGTGAATCTTCCGTTCTTGGAGTGGCAATTCATCAAAAAGTCTATTTCTATGAGCGTACTCATACAAAGCTTGAAGCAACATACATCTCTCCTAAACCTGGGATCGAACAATACGGTCAGCAACTGAGGTGGGATGGCATTGCATCACCGCGTCTTTGACGGTGGCTCGAAAGAAGCTCGCCTGTGGCCGCACATGGGGATTCTCGTCTGATGCGGATCGCCGCAATTCGTCATCGAACACGTCGTACAGAATGAGACCGAGCTCATCGTGAGCCCAGTCAGCAAGCCTATGGTTCCCAACGTCGCGTGAATCAACCCAATCAAAGTCTGCAGCAAATTCCCGACAGCCCAATGCTGGCCGATGAAAGCACTTCCCACGTTTTGCACGCCGCTCAATTTCACTTAGGTACTTGCCGAGGTTATCTCGCGGCGGATTGGCTCGACGCGTTAGGCAAACTTCCGCCGTTATTAAATACTCGACATCTGCGAGTGCCAGCATGTTTCTCTGTGCTGCATCGCTCGCGCCACCACCCGCTTCGACAAACTTCACTGGCCTCGTTCCTTGCATCCATGATTTCGCTTCGTTGATACTTATTACGCTTGAAACTTCATTGCGTCGAAAACTAAGCCAATTTCCTTTTTTGATAACGGCGATCTGGTCAATCAGGTAGCACATTTGTGGTTCCCAGAAGATGGCTTCTAAGATGCCTCTAGCGGCAGATGGTGTCATGATTGGATAGCTGACTCGCTCGACCTTCATCTCCGGACGAGTGAAGCAGGCGAAATCGCCCCAGACTCGAACAGTTACTCGATTTTTTCTTGTCATACTTCGTTCTCCTTCATGTTTCATAGAATCAGTTCCTCTGGCGTTAGTCCTTGAAAAACAACTCCTCGTTGGATGTCGTAGCAATGATCGTCCAGGACAAAAATATTGGCTTCGGGGAGGATTGGCTGGATTCGTCCCTCGGCAACAAGCTGTTGAAACATTGTTCCTTGACCGTAACGCATGTTGACCATGTAGCGTTGCAACTTACGCAGTTTTTTGTAGTCCAACCACTCAGACTTGCGAATTCGGGCGATCGCTTTGATCGATCGGCGATACGGAACAACGACCGATACGGTGTCATCACTGATGACTTTTGCGTCTCGGGCGACTGAACGGAATGCAAAGTCTTGCCGTAGCTGTTGGATACCGCGGTCGGTTTCGGCATACTGATAGAGTTCGCTGAAGTAACGTTCAAACAACTCGGGATCTAAACCCAACATGTCTGGGTCACTGATATAGGCTTCGGTCAACGATGTCGCATCTGCGTAAATGCCCATTGGTAAGCCCGCGTCGGCTGGGCGAAAGACGACAACTTCACCAAGCATCGACTTGCCGGTGGCGTCAGTTAACTTTCCCTCACGATTGCATCTTCCCGCCGCTTGCACAATCGAATCGAGAGGTCCCATGGCTCGAAATACTCGCGGGAAGTCGATGTCGACGCCCGCTTCGATCAGCTGTGTCGAGATCACATAGCAACGCTTCGGGTTTTCTTGGTTAAGGCGCAACTTGATATTGTTTGGAGGTGGGTTGCGGGACAGACCAAGTAAATCCAAACGATGGGCGGCGCACATCGACGATGAAAGATGAAACACACAGGAACGAAACTTTTCTGGGATTTTTTGGCATACTGCTTCAAACGCTTCGGTTGCGTGGCGTCGCGTGTTTACCACACTGAGTGCCTGCTTACCTGAAATGATCTCCTTTGCAAGTCGCTGCCAATCCCATGTCGACTCGGGTGGCTCAATACGATAGGTCGTGCGTCTCAACGCCGCAAAGAGTCGATTTCTGTTCGGTGCGATTTCACGGAGTTCTTGTTCATCAAATCCAGTTACCAGTCCAGCAGATTTTCGGAATGCAGGTTGAGTCGCTGAGCAAAATAGGAAACTGACCTCAAAGTGCCGCTGCAGCGTCCGCAGAATGTCGAGAGTTGGTTCCAAGAGATGCGTAGGCAAAGTTTGCACTTCGTCAAACACGACCACACTTCGCGCGATATTGTGAAGCTTACGTGCGCGACCTGTCGCCGACGCGAACAGAGACTCAATAAACTGGACCGATGTCGTTACCACGACGGGAACATCCCAATTTTCAACAGCTTGTTCGTACGTCAACGAATGGCTTGGTTCTTCAGTGGCCGTTCTATTCTCGTCCGGGGAATTTGAAACTGTAGAGTCGAAAGTACTGTGATGTTCCAGCACATTCGCCGAACCAAGAATATCGCGATATTCCTTCGCATTCTGTTCAATGATCGAGAGGTATGGGATGACGACGATTACGCGGCGAAGTTGATGTTTTGCTGCATGAGCCAATGAGAACGCCATTGAAGACAAAGTCTTACCTCCTCCGGTAGGCACCGTAAGCGAGTAGAAGCCTTGCGGTTCAGTTGCACCTCGATCACGGCAAGCAGCAAAGACCTCGGATCGCAATCGATTCAACTCATTTGCTTCTCCATGTTTTGATTTCTGTTCGGCGGCTGCCTCGACACGTTTAAGTAGAAGGTCGGCTTCAAGGTGTGCAGTCCTGCGTTCCCACGGTATCCCTCGTCGGTGTGATTCTTCGAACTGTTCTGAATTAAGCCGATCCGCATCAACCAATATTGAGAACAATATTCGAATAAACACTTCGAATCGCCGCTTGTCGTTAGGGTCGTTGTCGTCGAATTCCAGCAAGTCGGCTGCTGTTGAATGCGAGCTTTGTTCTGTCGGAAAATCGTCCAGGAACACTGATAATTCTTCTGGGCAACTGGCAATTTCGAGTAACTGTTCCGCTCGCCTTGACACATCAAATTTTGGATTCTCCAGAGCAAGTTGCAAACTACTTTGGTCATGCAGGCCAGCGTGGTGCCCCGCGATTGCGAATAGCAATGCAACACTTTCGAATTGAAATAGGGCAGCCCCTGCCCCGTAAATTGAGTGAGCCGTATCTGCGGATCCTTTTTTTCCTATGCCTCTATTCAAGTAGTTCTGAAATGAATCCCGATACTTTCCAAGGTCATGCAGCAGTCCTGCAAGTTTGGCTGCTGAAACAAACTTCGAGTCTTTGGCACGTACCAAACTCGCCAGCCGCGCTGACGTTTCCGCCACGCCAGACAGATGTTCTCGAAGTAGCTGAGCCTTTGCCCGATCTTGTGTCCATCTCGCGTTGAACTCAGGCATGATGAACTCGCTGTACATCGATATTGCGGTAGACCTCGACTTGAGTCGGTCGCACGACAGCCGATTTAAGCCAACACACGGATTCAAAAATCCCCTTGGCTGCGGAATAAGTCAGAGCAAGATAGCTTACGGGGGCATCGCCGGTATTGGGACGCGTCCACATCGCAGAGGGACCAGCGATTTCAAGGGAAATTGGGTACGTTTTCATAAGAACCAGTTCCGACACAAGCTTAAGGGATCCAACCAGGGGGTTAAGTGGAAGTAGCTTAGCGAATCCAGTGACACGTATGGTCACTAGGCCGCAAAAATCTTTTGGATCAAGCGTCCGTTGATTCGCTGGGGGGAAGCCAATATTGCCTGGGTTCACGTCAGCGACGTGAATGCCCAAATTTCGCAGACTGGCTAGGACGCTCGCGGCTTTGGGCCAATTGGCCTCAAATTCCTCTTCTTTTTCACGCTCCCACTAGGCCCAGACTTCGTAACCAAAGTCGGGTGGGTGTTCCAAGTAGGCGACACCAAAGTCGAGCACAAACGGACGATTGACCATTGACATCTCGATTGCCCACAGGTCGTCATCGCAATCGATCAAGACGGGAACCTGATGGCCTTCAATTTCGGTGTTTTTGAGGTCGCGAAGGCGAAAATAGACATCACGCTCTCGACGATACGGCAATTCTCGCTCGTGAATTTTCAGTGCATTCGACACATTCGACGTGGATCGGTAGCAGGTGAATACGGTACCATGTACACCGTGACCAAATCTTGTTTCCTGCTCCAGAGTACAATTGTGCTTTTGGCAGTAAAGCGTCGCTTTTCTTGATAGTTCTTCAGGTGTAATCGCCATGATCTCCCGCAAACCTTTGTCGTGTCATTCAGCGTTGGTGACGTTGGAACTTGTAATAGGTAATCGTTTCCGTATCTGTCATTGTCCAAGTACACACTTGAAGGAACTCCAGTGAGTGTGTGGTTGAGGAAGTCATCGAATTTTTGTTGTGAAATGTCATGATTGTGAATTGTCTGTAGAAAAGGGGCCGATGCGCGCGTTTAATTGGTATCTGGCCCAAAATGGGAAATCGGAAAGCTCTTGGGGGCTAAAGGAGAGCCCCGGAGTCACGCTATCGTTGAGATTGCTTAGCCTGCCCGTTCGCTGCGAAAACGACGCGGCTACCTTAGATCGAGCGGCGATCGCACGAAGGGTGAGCCGCATCGATTCCGCAGTAGCGAACGGGTTTAACTGAACTGAATGGCTAGGTCGATTCAGCTAAGCGCTGAAGACTTCTGACCGTGGACCGGATTTTGGAGAAAGCTTCTAAAACCAACGTTCTAGACGCTTGTTCGAGCCCTTTCGGGGGCGAGGCTCCGTGCTGCGACTTCGTGAAATAAAGAACCTTTCGGTTCAGT
>NZ_BAABGA010000015.1:0-22029 GCF_039541335.1 Novipirellula rosea
GCAATGCAAAAACGGCGACCAATGCTCGTGCAAGTCGGCAGTTCGCCGCCAAGACGCGGTTGAAGCGATTTGCAAGAGTTTAACCACGCTCATCTCGCGAGATACGAATTTGATTGAGTCGGTCGTGCTTAAAAGCCAAGAGTTGGACGCCAAGGCGGATCAGGGTTTAGACGAGCAGATTTCTCTTTCTCGAAAGCAGTTGTCATTGCTTGGGAACCGAATCAACGACCTGTTCGACATGTCGGGCGAGGGGACGGACGAGGACCGGAAAGAAACCAAGACTCGGCTTCGAGCAGCCCAGGCTGATCGCAATGCAGTTCAAAGCGAACTCAATTGCTTGCAGCGTGTAGCGGAGGGCACGACAAAAACTCTAACGGTTGAACAAACTCGTCAGCAGCTTTCGGAAACGTCGGATTTGCTCGCTAGGGCGGCATCTGGAGATCTAGGCGAAGACGCTGTTTTCAAGGGACTGGACATCTTTCGTTCGCTCACCGGTGAGAAAGTGCTCGTCCAGGTCGAACGCCGTGCAAATCGCAAACGCACCAATGTGCGTAGTTACTTTCGGCCTCAACTGATTCGCGGATTCAGTGCACAGACATCTCAAGTTGTTTCGGCGAGTGACGACGCCGTGATGGTCTGGCTGCGTAAGCCCCCGCGTTTGGACGCGATCGCCGAGCGGGTCCATGAACTGATTGACATCGAACGAATGAGTCACCGTGAAACCGCGAAGCAACTTCAGCGTGAGGGGCACACAGTGAACTCCGGAAATGTCTGGTACAGCTATCGTCGCTGGTACGAAATGCAGGAGATGGAACCACCTACGGTGCCCTACAACAACGGCAAGAGACGGCGATCCACATACCCCACCGGATCGAAGCATTGACGAAACGCCTCGCTAAAACTGCGAGGCGTTTTTTACTAGCGCAACATACCTTCCAACCGGAGTGACCATGCAGCAAACAGACAAACAACAAGTCAATCAAAACGAAGAGACAGAGGCCAAACGAGATCAACTCGCTGAAAACTTGGCTTTCTTGATCGTGCAATCTCACCGACATGACCAACAACTTCGTAATCTGCCGAAAAACGGAGTTGAACACGGCACGAGCTAAATTAACAGCAAAAACGCGGCATATTACATGAGGGATCACTTAGCCCTCAGTAGTTGCATCTACAAACCATTCTACCAAAGGAGGTGACGATTTTGGCACATCTTGCTCTTGCGTGTCTTTCCGTTGCTTTGCTTCTGGCAGTGATTGCACTGGTCCGGGAGCGGCGACTACGCCAAGCATTGCAAACTATCTTGAACCGACTCATTGAACGCTGGAGGTCCAATGCGAACAAAAACCATCCTGCTCATTCCACTCGCGATGATCGTGACTTTGACGACGATCGGCTGCGAGGAGAATGAGAACCGTCGGCTTGCTGATATGTCAGAGCGGCATGAGCAGCGACAAGCTGAACAGAATCGCCAAGCGACAAAACTACATCGTGACATGGTTGCACTTCAACATGACGTTCAGTCTGAACGGGCAGAGATCGGACAACAACGCGATGCCCTTGAGACTGAGCGACACTCCTTGGCCTCGGAACGTCGATGGGACTCGCTTGTCGCAGCTGCTATCACGAACGTCGGTCTGCTAATTGCTTGCTTATTGCCACTTGCTTTGGCTTGGCTACTGCTCGTTCGCCCACCGGAAACTGGGGACGAACAAGTGATTGTGGAAATCATGCTCGATGACCTCACGGCATCGAGGCCACTGCTCTTGCATCGTAGTCAGGAAACATCACCGCGACATTTGACCGATCACGATGAAAAATCGACTTGAACAAACCTCCAACAGAAAGGAAAACACTTTGTCACACATCGTCACGATCACGACCGAGATTCGCGATCCGGTCGCTTTGCGGGCATCTTGCCGTCGACTTGAACTCGACGAACCGGTGCATCAAACCGTGAAGCTCTTCAGCGCCGAAGCGACTGGATACTGCGTCCAGTTACCTCGCTGGCGTTACCCCGTCGTCTGCGACACGGATTCGGGAACCGTTCACTTCGATAATTTCGAAGGCCATTGGGGCGAACAGTCCCATCTCGATCGACTGATCCAGCGGTACGCGGTTGAGAAATCCGTATTGGAAGCACGCAAGCAGGGTCACTCGGTGACCGAACAACCGCTCAATGATGGATCAATCAAGCTCACGGTTCACGTTGGAGGTGCGAGTTGAAAACGATTCAAATCACAGTCGCCCCCTCCGGCGAAACGAAAGTCGAAACCAGCGGTTTTTCAGGAAGCGAATGCCGAGAGGCGAGTCAGTTCTTGGAGGCCGCCTTGGGTGCGAGACGCTCCGAAACGATTACTGCGGAATTCTACGCAGACCAATCACAATCCGAAAATCAAACTCAACGGGAGGGATAATCGACACACTGAACAAAACTCAACCACTACTTTCTAGAAACAATGATCACGTTCGACTGCTCATGGTGGTCGAAGGCACGAACGACATTGAGTTCTTGCGACGCATCTCATTGATGCTCCATGCCGATGACAGTCGCCTTCCAAATCTGGCGGAGATGGAACGGCAAGGGGAGTTGATCTTCGTGCCGTTTGGCGGCGGTCATGTGCGAGCTTGGGCGGAGCGACTCGCTCCGCTCGCTCGTCCTGAGTTTCATCTCTACGACCATGAGCTTCCACCGGAAACCGAACTTCGATTGGAAGCCGCTACATCCGTCAACCTGCGTCCACGATCCAAGGCAGTTCTCACCAAGAAACGGTGCCTCGAAAACTACCTGCATCCAGACGCCATCCTCGCTGCTGGCGGTATTCACGTCCAGTTCGACGCCTTTGATTGTGTCGCCGAACTAACCGCTCGTGAACTTTATCGACAGCGTCCTGGTGAGATTGCTTGGCAGTTGCAGGCTCGTCGTTCGCAAAGCCGTATGACGAATCGTGCGAAACGATGGCTCAACACGAAAGCCGTTGAACAGATGACGCCGGCGATGCTTGGCGAGCAAGACCGCGACGGCGAAATCACTACTTGGATGCTGGCGATCAACGAACTGCTCGCATCCTAAATTCCAACCCAATCCATAGGAATAACTATGAAACTATCTGAACGCTTAGTTGAACTGGTGCGAGCCTGTTTCACCGGCATCTGGATCGAGTCCCATGAGCACGACGATGCGTTGCTCGAAATTAGCCAACTCTGTCGTGAGCAAGAGTGGCGACTTGCCACCTGGGACATCGACCAAGGATTGCGTGTTCGCGGCAGCAACACCGTGGACGATGGCGGCGCGGCGGACCCTTTGGCCGCAATTCGTGCGATGAAGTCGCTCGCGTCGGATGAAACGGCGTCTTTGATTGTACTGACCAACTTTCATCGCTTCTTGGGTTCGACCGAAGTCATGCAGGCTCTGGCGAGACAAATTGTCGACGGAAAGGCCAGCCGGACAATCTTTATCATCCTGTCGCCGATCGTTCAAATCCCCATCGAGCTTGAAAAACTGTTCATCGTCGTCGACCATCCGTTGCCGACCCGAGAACAACTCAAAGAGATCGCCGAAGGCATTGCCACCGAAGAAGGTGAACTTCCTGGCGCCGACCGTCTCGAAACGGTGCTCGATGCGGCAATGGGGCTGACTCGTTTGGAGGCCGAAAATGCTTTCGGGCTGAGTCTGGTTCGAGATTCCGCGGTCCAGCCAGAATCCGTTTGGGAACTGAAGGCGAGCATGCTCAAGAAGTCTGGCCTGCTTCAGCTCTACAAGAGCAATGACGACTTCACTTCACTCGGCGGGCTGGACAGCTTAAAGGCGTTTTGCAAACGGTCGCTGCTCCAGCACGGGCGTGACAACCCGTTGAAGCGTCCTCGGGGCGTACTGTTGCTGGGTGTTCCAGGAACCGGCAAGTCGGCATTCGCCAAAGCACTTGGCAAAGAGACCGGGCGGCCCACGTTGATCCTCGATATCGGGGCATTGATGGGGAGTCTTGTGGGCCAGACGGAACAAAATGTTCGTCGGGCGCTGCAAATCGCAGACGCCATGGCGCCCTGCATTCTGTTCATTGATGAGATCGAGAAGGCTCTCAGTGGGGCGGCGGGATCGGGGCAAAACGATTCGGGTGTGTCGTCTCGCATGCTGGGCACGTTGCTCAGCTGGATGAATGACCATACCTCGAACGTCTACTTGATCGCGACCTGCAACGATATCACGCGGATGCCTCCGGAACTCTCTCGCGCTGAGCGGTTCGACGGAATCGTTTTCCTCGATCTGCCGCAGCGTGACCAGAAAGATCGAATTTGGAACCAGTACATCACCATGTTCGGGATAGAAGAGGAGCAGAAGCGTCCGGCCGATGAGAGGTGGACCGGCGCGGAAATCCGTGCTTGCTGCCGACTATCTTCCCTGCTTGACATTCCGCTTAAACAAGCGGGGTTGAACGTAGTTCCCGTGGCAGTCACGGCAACTGAATCGGTGGACCGTTTGCGGCAATGGGCCAGCGGGCGTTGCTTGGATGCGGAAAAGTCTGGAATTTACCAGCATGATGCCAAGCCACAATCGCGACGCCGGGTGTCGCGTGCCAATCCGTCTCAGAATTGAGGCGTTTTAACGTGCTCACTGAAAACCAACTCGCCACGATCCGGGCAGCACTGCGATTTTGGAAGGATGAGATGGCTCGCGCAGACAAATCCACCACTCGACATTACTTCGATGTCTCCCCGCATCCGGTGCTAACCGCTGACGAAATCGAAACCCTTATTGATCGGCTTCGATCTGACCCGCTCAATTTGTGACACCAACTCAAACAAAGGAGAATCCATGAGCACCATGCTCGAAGATCGAGTGACCCAAAATCAGCCAACACACGGCACGCGGTTGCAAGCCGAAACGACCGCCGCGCGGTTGCACATCCGCTGGCCCGGCACTCGCAAGAGTCTCAGTCGTGACCAGAAACTACAAGCGGCCGGCGCGTTCGACGCCGACAGCCGCACGCTCTCGGCGGCCAAACGTCTCTTCGACACATCGCATCCTTCGTTCCGCGCCGTCTCGGCGATCAAGTCCAAGGCGAGTGCATTGTGGAAAGGCATGACCTTGCCGTACATCGAACCTGGCGTCCGGTTGTTACGCCGCGGCGATGTTTCGGAGTTTGACGATCGAATGATTGTCATCCAAGTGGAACTTAGCGACGCCGTCGACGAACTCGACCTCAGTTTCGCGGAACTCGTCGATCAAGCCCGCAATCAACTCGGGCACCTGTTCGATCCAGCAGACTATCCCGACTCCGTCTCGGATCTATTCGGGATAACCTGGGATTTTCCGTCGGTCACACCGCCTGCGTATCTGCGGACGGTCAATCCGCAGTTGTACGAACAAGAATGCCAACGTGTGAAAGCGAAGTTCGCTGAAGCCGTTGAACTGGCTGAGCAAACATTTGCCGAAGAACTCTCGCAGTTGGTCGGTCATCTGGCCGAACGCTTGTCCGGCTCAGTGGATGGGAAGCCGAAAGTCTTTCGCGACTCTGCCATTGCCAACCTAAATGAGTTCTTCGGACGATTTCAGCATCTCAACATTGGAAGCAACGACGATCTCAATCAACTAGTTGAGAACGCAAGGCAGGTGATTACTGGAGTCGACCCACAAGATCTACGAGATCGATCGTCATTGCGCGAACGAGTGGCTCGCTCTTTGACCGAGGTCGAAACGAGTCTCGATGAGTTGATGACCGATCGACCGCGTCGGAACATCATCCGAGGTCCCCGGTGAAGACCATCGATTTAGTCGTTGCAACTAACGGCGAGACTCAAATGATTTTCGATGATCGCCTCGATCTTCGCTCAGTCGGTTGCATCGCAATCCGGCGTGGTTCACACGTGGAGCCAACTCTCGACGGTCAATGGACCGCAGATCTTTCCCCGGTCGATGGTCCGACACTCGGACCTTTCGACAAACGTAGCGAAGCCTTGGCAGCAGAAGTGGCTTGGCTTCAGCAGAATTGGCTAACTCGCTCGCGAGGGTAGCCGTTCCATTTTTCCGTTATCGCAAAGCCCCGATTGTTTGACTTCAAGTCAGACGGTCGGGGCTTTTTTCGTTTCCCCTCTCAGTAAGGAACCTATCCGATGAACCAAAACGAACTCAATCGTGCCGTGGCTGCTGCTACCGGAGACACTGTTTCCGCAGTTAAACGCCTCGGTTTCATGCTTCTTGACCCTGCCATTCCCATCGACGACCCGACCGATCCCGTGCACGGCGGTCGCGTTATCGACTGGGATGACTTCGACCTCTTTCGCGAGGAACTCGATGAAGGCCGCTTCGATCCCGAAGCCGCACTCTGCTAACGCGATGAAAGCTCATCGTAATAAGCAACCAAACGTAACGAGCCGCCGCTTTCCCATTCGAGGGCAGCGGCGGCTTCGTTTTCCCAAACGCAAGTTTACCTCCCAAAAACCCAAGAGAATTAAACATGAAGGTACTCCTCATCTCCAATGACGCTGGCGGCTACGCCCACCACGTCGACGCTCCCGAAAACACCACTGTCCAGCAGATGTTCGAGCGACATGTGGGCAGGTTCCATGCCGACAGTTATCTGATCCGTGTCAATCGGCAACCAGCCCCCGCGGATCAAGTGCTCCGTGATGGCGACCGCGTCTCATTCACGCCGCTCAAGATCGAAGGCGCGGTCTGATTCCTATGTTCATTGCCCAGTCGGGGTGGTTTGTTTGCAAGTGGCTGACCATCGCGACTGGGCTTCTTTTGGAGCCAATGTCATGAAAAACGAAATCGAGCAAGACTACCGGACAGCAGTCGAAATCCTAAACTCGCTACAAGGTGTCCAGGCTCCCAAGGCAATGACTGCACTGGACGAGTCGTTCGATCAGTGTCGTCGCTGGCGGCGACGGTTTGAGGCTTCCACCGCAAGGAACTGGAACGCCGCAGCAAAGGATGCCACCGACCGACTGCGAGGGGCACTTGATGTGCTGCGAATACGGTCGACTCACGCGATTGACGAACTGAATCGTCTTGCTAAACCACGCCTCGAACCGACGGTAACGTCCGTCTATCGAGAGATCGAAGCACTCCGCGGCGAGTTCAAGAGCGTCACGATTGATCGCGCAAAGCAACGTCTCACAGTCCAGACATCGAGCATCTCGCTTGAAGACGTTGAACTCGGAAGCTTCGAGATCTGCTTGAACTGGAAGTTCATCAAGGAGTCGTCCCCGTATGAAGTGATCGCAGTCGAGCCGAACTGCCCCTCATCCAATGACAGCGTTACGCATCCTCACGTGCAAGGCGAAACGCTTTGCGAAGGGGAAGGGGCGGACGCGATCCGGCGATCGCTCGATGAGGGACGCATCTACGACTTCTTTTGCATCATCGATCACGTACTGCGGAATTACAACCCCGATTCAGCCTACGTGCAAATCGAAGATTGGAACGGAGTCAGCTGCAAATCATGTGGCGACAACGTCGACCGAGACGAAGTCGTCGGCTGCTGCAAATGCGAAACCGAATTATGTCCCGATTGCAGTACCTCCTGCGAATCCTGCGTAGACCGGTTTTGCAATGAGTGCATCTCGTCCTGCGAAAGCTGTGGCGACGATGTTTGCCAAACGTGCCTGAAGTCGTGCGACGACTGCGGCAATTCTTTCTGTAACACCTGTCTCTTTGAAGGAACCTGTGATGATTGCATCACCAAACGAAACGAAGCGAGTGAAGAGGAATGCGGAGAAGCCGAGCAAACGGTCGCTGCGGTTCACACCGTACGCGATGGCAAAGTTGCTGTACCTGCGTGATATCGGCCCCACCGAAGTCGGTGGATTCGGCATCTCCAACGCCAGCGACCTGTTGCTCGTTGAAGACATTCAGCTTGTCGAACAAGTTTGCTCAGTTGTCTCGGTCGAGTTCAACGACGACAGCGTTGCCGACTTTTTCGACGAACAAGTTGACGCCGGTCGTCAACCAGAACAGTTCGCGAGGATCTGGATTCACACTCATCCAGGTGCGTCGCCGTCTCCAAGCGGCACCGATGAAGAAACGTTCG
This sequence comes from Novipirellula rosea, assembly GCF_039541335.1. Taxonomy (NCBI): domain Bacteria; kingdom Pseudomonadati; phylum Planctomycetota; class Planctomycetia; order Pirellulales; family Pirellulaceae; genus Novipirellula; species Novipirellula rosea. The sequence goes on from NZ_BAABGA010000015.1 coordinate 8,034, forward strand.
ACCGTTGTTTCGGTGGCGTCGACTGGGCGATAATGCATATCATCGCCGAGGAGGGTAACACCTACACGCGAGCACGCTTCAACGTCGGCCCAGGAACGGAGCGAAGACTACGATGCCGTACCGAATTCGATACTGAGTTTCCGGCCTCCGACCACGAAGCTTGGTTCATTGAATACTGTGACAACGTGACTGTCTACGATCCGTTTTCCTCACGTCACACGCTCGCCGAAACCTTCGAGGATGCCGACTGGTGGGAACGGAACGCTTCGGCAGCCGATCGGTGGAGCGATCGCCTGTTGGAGGCCAACAGTTGAACGCAATCGCCGATCGTTTTGAACGTCAAAGCCAACTGGTCCCGATGGACCGGTTGGCTGAAGTCACCGCAACAGTGATCGGCGTCGGCGCGATCGGACGCCAAGTCGCACTTCAACTCGCCTCGATCGGCACACCGAGAATCCAACTGATCGACTTCGATAGCGTTGACTTGTCCAACACGACAACGCAGGGCTATCGAAAGCACGAGGTTGGATGGGCGAAGCCTTTTGCGACGTCGCAAGCCATCGGCGAAATTGACCCAACCATCGAAGTCATTCGATTGGAAGATCGTTTTCGTCCGCGCCAAGAAATCGGCAATGCCGTCTTCTGCTGCGTCGACTCTATCACGGCGCGGACGGCGATCTGGCGATCGGTTCAATCGCGTATGGGATTCTGGGCCGATGGCCGGATGCTCGGCGAAGTGCTGCGAGTCCTTGCCGTCACCGACCGCGAATCCGAAGCTTACTACGCTTCAACACTCTTCGCCGCATCCGAAGCCCAACAAGGAACCTGCACTTCACGAAGCACGATCTACGCCGCCAGCATCGCGGCGGGCCTGATGGTCCATCAGTTCACACGCTGGCTCCGAAATATCCCGACCGACGCTGACACCAGCGTTAATTTACTGTCCGGCGAATGGACCGTCAGCGACGCTTCCTAACGAAACGAATGGGGCATTAGCATTCACCAAGGCACCCAACCCCAACACGTATTCGTAAGGAGGACAAGTGGAAGGCCTAGCCAGATGGATCATCATCGGCCTCCCTGCATGGTGGTTTTACGAAACCGACAAGCGCACCGGCAGCCGTAAAGGCTACAACGTCGGACGTAGCGGAAACTGAAACCAACTTCGTCAATACAGACAACGGGAACGTCGTGGCCGCCCTTCGAGGCGGTCATGGCGTTCTTTTTTCTAGCTATCAGCCACGAGCGAAAAAGTGACTCGTTCTGTCTACGGTTTTGAACCTAACTCTCTTGCTCCAGGAGTCGCAAGTTAAGGAGAGACAGTGAACGGCATGAGGTAGTTGTCGGCTAATACACACGCACGTACCGGAGACTGCACGAGCAATCGGCTGCATTCATGAAGTAGTTCGCTCGACGAAAGCTGCGATTCGCACAACGCAGTCACGAACGCTCTCGCATCGGAAATCAAGTTCGTCAACTTCACGTAGGTCAGCGCAAATGTTTCTTCGGCTGACGCCGCCTCGGTCGCTAAGCTCCTTGGATGCATCACGACTCGTTGAAACGAGTACTCAGGATAGTTTGCCGAAAACCATTGGGAAGCGACTAGCAGTTGACCATGATGTCCTTTTTTAAGAGCGTTTGCATCTTTCTTTCTGCTCTTCGCCTCAATTTCCCAAGCTCGCTTCCCTGGAAACAGCCACAACACATCCGGTCCGACTCCATGGTCGTCGTGTCGTTCCGTTACCAATCCGATCATGGAGCCCAAGTCGGCGAGCGCCTTCTCGAACTGCGTAGCCGATGCGCCCTCATGCAAGAATGCAACAGTATCGTCGAAGGACTTCAGAAAACCGCGGCGTAGATGATATCCCTCGAACTGCGACACGACCTTGCTGGCCTGCTCGCTGGGTGTTGCGAGTGGTTGGTAGGGGGGACAGACCTTTGGGCGTAACAAATTGCGGTTGCTCGCATAGGCCCGCTGTTGAAGTGACTCAGCACGCTCGCGATTCCCCCAGTTATCCGAAATTCGTGCCGCAAGTTGACTCAGCCAACCAGATTCTGAGCGGTCCGCGGAATCTAGCTGGTCAAGCACTTTCTCCAGCGTAGCAATCGCTTTCTGATGATGACCATCGTGCCACAAATTCATCGCCTTTCGTTCGGCAGCGACCCCTGTGAAGTCGTTGGATGTTTCCGATGCCTCGTCAAGCCGTTCCGCGAGCGTCTCCGCGTGATACTCTGTCCAATCGGTGTCGCGTGAATAACTTCGATTAATGGTATCGCGTAGTTCGGGCAGGTCAGATACTGCTCGGCTGATCTCAATTCCCATTTCCATCTGCGCCCGAGTTGCGTCGGTAAGTAAGCGGAAGTTGGCGTCCTTCGCAATCCATCCTGCGATGTCTGCTCCGTGAAAAATGACGACACAGTGGTCACCCGAGCCTCTCGCCCCTCGACCAATTCCCTGTTCGATTCGCTGCGCAAGCATTCGCATGATCGTCGTTCCGCCATGCAACGCAGCAGCTCGAAAAAGTTCATAATCCGATGTTCCGTTTGGCAGACCACTCAGAATCAACAACCTGCAAGCGTTTCCGGGTAAATCCATTCCGTCATAGCGATTCGCGAAAACAACAGGTCCGAGCCTCTCGCCATTTTGCATCGCCTCCACAATCGCTTCAACTTCCGCAGAACCTTTGGCAAATGTACTTACATCACGCCACTCTTCGGCTGCATTGTCTGAAGGTGCAAGAATGGCTACTCCGAAGCCTTGGCCAGCCGTCCATTTGGCCAACTCCGCGATGACGTCACGTGTTTCAATGCGAAACGGTAGCAAATCGGGAATTAGTACCATTCGTTCGCTGACGCCGGCCAACGACTTCGACTGAATGGGTGCGGCAATTGAAATGGGATCAGCGTCAAACGTCCGAATGATATCGCTGTCATTCGAGATAGTCGCCGACATGTATACTCGACGTTTAGCCTCTGTAAATGTAGGGAACATATCGACTAAAGGAACAATCGACGAAATCGTGAAGTGATCGCAACCAATCAGTGCATGACAGAGGTGCAACTTGTCACGCAGCAGTGGCCACTGAAAGGCAAACTTTTCAGACTGGGGACGAAGAATCTCACGCACGTCCTGAGCTCTCTGATGCCACGCCCAATACGGGACCTCGAGGACGGCGTAATCGTTTCCAGAGACGACATCGTCAAACGATCCGATTCACTGAATGACGACCGAAACAGACTCGTCAAGCTTTCGTATATTTCCCGGTCGTTGTCACGGCTTACGGAAAGAGTGAACGCGTCGCGAATAACAGAAAAAGCCACGTGAGCATCGTCAAGAATGATGGCTTCAACTTCCTGGGGAGTTCCACCACCTCGGATCTTGAACTTACTAAGTCCATTGAAAAGGGCGTTGTAGGTGCCGACCATAAGAGCTGAACCGTTGACAAACCGCTCATCAAGCTCCACCCTTTTCGTGTAGGGAACAGCGGCGATTCCAAGCTCAGTTGCTTTTGTGAGGGTCTGTTTTACCAATTGAACGGTTGGAGCTAAGTACAAAACTGAACCACCAGTTTCGTTCATCGTTGATTGTGCCAACAAAAGTCCAACCATCGTCTTACCACCGCCAGTGTGCAGTTTCAGAACCACGTCTCGTTCACTGCGCCGGTTGAACCAATCGTTGAGTACATCAATTTGGCTTGCGTAGAGATCGTTAATGCCCTCAGGCTTCGGCAAACGTCGAAAGATGTCGTAGGGCAGTATCGGCTTCGGCTTTTGCTTTTCGGTCCGAAGTTTTCCAAAGTCGACCATGATCTATCTCTTGTGCTCGTGGGATAACGAATTCCCCCCAGCCCCAAGAGACGGAACTACTTGCATTCGGGTTCGTCGTTCTGATTTTGCAAAAAGAATCGTACAATGACGCGGATGGGCTGCCGAGGGGTTCTTCACGAACCGTTTTCCCTCGGTGTGTGTCTTACTGCCATTGCGCTACGTTATGGAGAACCTTTTTGACGATACTTGCTCGCCCTTGGATGGTGTCTCTTGACACCGCAACGCTTTCCAGAGTTTCAAGCGACTTCTGGGCTGCTGATTCAGCTCGACGTGAAAACTCGCAGACATTTGTGCGGTCGCTCACCGAACTTGGCGTACATGTCGTTCTCTCACAGTCGCACTTGATTGAATTGCTGCGGCACGAGAATGACGACGTCGTGGCGAAACGTCTGAAGTTCATTCAAAAATTACCGCTGGTCGCGTCACCTCGCCCATATCTGGACGTAAGTGGCGCGGGTTCAATGGCATGTATCGCCACGCATGAGTTGCACGCCTTCATTTACGACGACTGCAAAGACCCAGTGAGTATTTGCAGCAGCGTTCGGGAAGGACTTTGGCAAACGGGAACCGGCGAGTCATATGTTGGTCGACTGGAAGATTGGAACCCACTCATTCATGCCGCACGCGCCACGATCGAGCAAGATCGTGTGATTGCCACCGTTTCACGAATTTCTCCGCAATGTAGCTCGATGCCGTTAGGCCATTTCCTGTCCATCAAGCCCGTCCCCAAGATATTGCGCAACCATCGGTTTCCGCAGTTCACTGACAAGCTTTTGCAATCAGTCCGTCGCAATGGTGATAAGCGACTCTTGAATCCAGATAGCGTGGCACACAATCTCGCGACTAGGACGCAAGCACGAATTGATCGGCTTGATGATGACGATGGTGACTTGGTCTACAAACTCCTGTCACAATATATTGTTCCGTCATCACTGCTGCGAGCGGAAATGACTCTCGGCGGACTTGGTGACCTCGATCTTCTCGCTCGTCGATTGGAGGTGATTGGCGACGCCCTCGTTGGAGACCCGCAGGTCGATCTTGAATCGGTTCCACCAGGAACGCTACCGACCCTAACGCTTGATCTTGAATTGACCAAGAGGCAGGTCGCTGCTGAGCGCGTTAGTGGCAGTGACCTTGGAGACGGCCACCTTGCCACTCTCGCTCTCTACGCTGATGTCACCGAAGTTGACAAGCGAACTGAAGCATACCTACGTCAGATTCGGAATTCGGGCGGACCGGTGAGTCAACTGATAGGCCATACCCTAAAAACCACAGACTATCCCGGATTGGTCGATCAAATTGCACGTCATTTGTCATCGTGAATGGCAACGCTGCGTTTTGAAGCCGAGGCGTTGAACAATTGCGGCGTTTGAGCAAGCACACACGACGTTGCCTGCCATTCACGCGATTCCCCTGACATTTGTGTCCCCGTCATACGCAAAAAACTCAACCATACCCCAAACAGTTCTATGCAAAAGTTGATCGAGGCATTGAGCAAGGAGCCTGCTCGCTTGAAGCTCGTGCTCATGCCCGTTACACGACTATTAATCGAATCACCAGTCACGATCGGGAAGTATCACATATTCCCTCCGGAATACGTTTCTCTGGCAGAATTGCGACCGGTGCCGAACGCAACGCTTTCATCTGGTCAGGGTGACGGGCTCATTTCCCTATCTGGGCAGACGCTCCGCGAAGTAAAGACCTCAATCACGGGGTTTGGACTCGATGTGCTTTCGGAATCGCCCTTGATTGGATTCGTCACGGAAATCAACTGGACCGAATTCTTGTCATCGGACCACGAGCACGATCGACAACTGCTACACGAGTGCGTTCGTAATGCCAATCGTGCGTTCGACATTCTGCGTTTCGACCACTGTCGCCTGGACATTCCAGCAACACTTCCGGGGCGGATCGGATCTTGGTTGGAAATGCCAGGTTTCATTGGTGCAATGATCTACACGCTAGAGGACCATGAAAGTTACTTGATCGCGTGCGAATCGGATTGCCCTACTTCCGTCACGAAGGGGATCGGATTAGATTTGTTTGGATATGAGGTAGACGACATTCCTGACGCATCCGATGGGGAAGTGTCATCCATCGCGATTCACGCTCTTTCTCTGTTCGCAGAAGTGCTGGAAGCTGGAAGCGAAACGGTAAAGTTTGTGAGAGCTATGACGCTTCTCGAATTCCTCGCAACGCCCGATGGCTTTCGCAGTTGGAAAAAGTTGAAAGGCGACATCGTCTGCCATGTCGCACATGACAAAGCAGACTACCACCGCCGGTGTCAACGATTCGCGGAACTCACGTCCTCCGAATCGCCTTCCGGTGAACAGACCGGACTGAGGACGCTGGTCGTTCATCACGGCCGATATCTGGAGGAAATCGTACCAGAGGGGAGCAACCGGGCTTTGCTGTTCAGAGAGCTTCAAGAATTCATCAGTGGAGTTTTATCCGATATGCTTGATCGGCCGACAATGTCCTGGATTCAATTCTGTGAATACCGATTGACCATGAAGAAAGCGATGGGTGTCGCATGACACTAGTGGTCTGTGACACCTAAATATTATGGTTTGCGTCGGATCGATTTTCCGCGATGCTTGGCAATCTCTTTTCAGTTTGTCGCCACGTAGGTCGTCATGAGCACCAAAAAGTTTCTCGTCGAGTTGTCCGAGGCAGAACGTGAAGTTTGCCGCCAGGTCGTAAAGAAGCTAAAGGGAACGAGCCAAAAAGTAAAACGGGCCAACATCCTTTTGAAGGTTGACCAGGGATGGCCAGATACTAAGATCGCCGAGGCACTGGACTGTCGGACGAAGACGGTTGAAAATATTCGCAAACGTCTCGTCCAAATGGGGTTCGAGAAAACTCTTGAACATGCCAAGAGAAACACTCCTCCGGTGGAAAAGATTCTTGGCGGTGAGCAAGAAGCTAAAATCATCGCAATGCGATTGAGCGAGCCACCTACGGGGTTTGGTAAGTGGACGCTGCGACTGCTCGCTCGCAAAGTCGTTGAACTAGAGATTGCTAATGCGGTCAGCTACCAAACCGTTCGTCGAACGCTAAAAAAACCAAATGAACACAAAGCGGAATCTCGAGTACTGGGTCATTCCGCCCAAGGCCAACGCCGAATTCGCGGCACACATGGAGGACGTTCTGGAAGTGTATTCGCGGCCTTACGACCCCAAAGTGCCGGTGTTGTGTATGGACGAACAACCCATTCAGTTGGTTGAGGAAACGCGACCCCCGATCCCGGCAGCACGCGAGCATCCCAAGCGAGTGGACTACGAGTACAAGCGTGCCGGAGTCGCCAATGTTTTCATGTTCGCCGAGCCGCTGGCTTGTTGGCGAGAAGTGATGATACGCACTCACAAAACGAAACTAGACTGGGCCATTGCGATGGCAATGCTTTTAGAAGGTCACTACGCGGATTGCGATAAAGTGATCGTCGTTTGTGACAATCTGAACACGCACACAATCGGCGCGTTCTATGAAGTTTTTGAACCATCACGTGCCCGCGAGTTCGTCAGTCGGATTGAATTCCACTACACGCCCAAGCATGGCAGTTGGCTGAACATAGCCGAGAACGAACTGAGTTGTTTAACTAGCCAATTTGTTTCGGGACGTCGCATCGGAAGCGAGGAGGAACTCCGGGAAGAAACAACGGCATGGCATAACGAAATCAACGCAACGCGGCATCGACTGGCAGATGAAAATCGACGACGCACGCATCAAACTAACATCCATCTACCCTAAAATTAAGCTGTAACAGACCACTAGAACCGTTTCTAGATGTCGCGTGATCGAGCTGCGTCGTTTTGCATTTTGACTCACCCATCGGAAAGTTCATGGTGCAGGGATTTCCCGGCAAAATCTAATCCGCCAACATTTCCTGTTGACAAACCTCGCGAAATGACAAAGAATGTCAACAGTTGACGTTTTCAGGTATTTCCTCCGTTTTGTCAACGCAGGGTTTTCATGGTTGGCGATCGCATCAAGCAAATTCGACTGGCACGAGGACTGACATTACAGGATGTAGTCTCGCGTTTGAGCCTGCGCGGAGTCGAAATCACGCGAGCGGGGCTTTCCAAGTATGAGCAAAACAAAAGTCTGCCGGGACAGGGGTTTCTCGCGATTTTGGCCGAGGAATTGGGGTTCCCCACGAGCGTATTTCTTGAAGACGGGCTTCCGCAGTTCAAGTGGCATGGTTTCCGCAAGCAAGCCAGGATGACAAAGCGATTGCAGGACCATGTGATGGCCGAGGCTGCGTTTCGCGCCGAAGCACAATTGCGTTTGGAACGTCTCCTCCACCCTGGGCAACAATGTGATTTTCCTTCACCCCAAGTGCCAGAATCGCTGAGTGATGTCGAACGAATCGCAAAGGAGGCTCGTGAACACTGGTCACTGGGGCTCGGCAGTATCCCTTCACTGACCGGAGTCGCTGAGTCGTTCGGGATGCTTGTCGTTACGCATCAAGGCAAGGAACGGAATCGCGAGTTTGATGGATTGAGTGGTTGGGTCAATGACGAGATCCCTATCGCCGTCGTTTCCGCGAGTGCGCCCAACGACAGGATTCGCTTTACGCTGGCACACGAGATCGGTCACCTTGTTCTTACATGTGATCACCTCAGCGAAGCGGACGAAGAGGTTCATTGTCATCGCTTTGCGTCATCATTTCTTGTTCCCGATACCGTCCTGCGAGAGGAACTCGGTCAGAACCGACGGCGTATTGCGGCACGAGAATTCGCCGAATTGAAACGCAAGCATGGATTGAGTATGGCCGCACTTGCTCGACGGGCACGCGACTTGGAGATCATTTCTCAGTCACAATACACGGCGATATGCAAAGAGTTTTCGCAGTTTGGCTGGCGAAAAAAAGAACCTGTTGAGTATGAAGTTGACGAACTCCCGACACGCTTGCATCAAATGCTGCTTCGCGCTCTCGCTGAAGGCATTATTTCGGAGTCGGACGCCAACCGGCTAATGCCTGGCGTTGCCGATGGCATGCTCTCCAGTCGCGTCCATCCGTCACGTGAATTGATGCGACGTCCGCGAGCCGAGCGAAGCGATTTTCTTGCTCACGCAGCGGATTGCGTGCATAAACTGTACTCAAAAGATTCTGAGTTGACCGACTTCGATGCGTTCACGGAGGAAGTGTAAAGGATGGCTAACATCAATCCGCTTCGTGGAGAAGTTTGGAATGTCCGGTTCGACCCGTCTGTCGGAGCTGAGATCCAGAAGGTTCGACCTGCGGTCGTGATCAGTGAGGACGCGATCGGAAAATTACCGTTGAAAATTATCGTACCCATTACAGATTGGAAGTCTGCATATGGCCAAGTCCCATGGCTTGTGCGAATTCAGCTGGATGCAGTGAATGGACTCCGCAAGGAATCAGGTGCTGACGCATTTCAATGCAAGTCAGTTTCAACCAATCGTTTTGTGAAGCACCTTGGCCGACTGTCCGCCACTGAGGTCGAAGATATCGCGTCAGCAATCGGGATTTGCATTGGCGTTCAATAACCTAGTCAAAAGAACCAATTGAAATGTATTTTCCGATCTTGAAAGGGTGCCTCGGCGAATGGATTGCGCTTGAAAATGTTCCGGCGTCAGTTCGCAGTTCCGTATTTCCGACAATCGAGATTCCGCCTGTCGAATCAACGTTCGAGGAGGAATTGGGCGTCGTGACAGGACAGAAGAAATCAGTCGCGGAACACGTTCGGCATTTTAGTAAGGCGATGACCAAGCACCTCCCGCAGCATTGGGAGTTTGGTTTGGATGCGAAGCGTTGCTTTCGCGATGACAAAGCTCACGCGAATATGTACCAAGATCTGGTTGCGTCAGCTTGGGCGTCACGCCATTTGGCCGTTCCCGTCACCGGACTGGGCCGAAGCAACACTTACCAGCATGCCATTCAAGAGTTGCTGCAAACGAACGGCGGAAAGCTAGTTTTGAGATTGTCGGATCAAGAGTTGTTATCGCCTACGGCAACTCAGCGGCGAATCGACATGTTTGCGCAGACATTTGGCTGGCGTTTCGATCGACTCACTGTGCTGATTGATTTGGAGCAACAAATGAGGCTTTCGCTGGGACCGATACCGATTGCCTACGAATCCTTTGCTGAGGTGGGGGCAAACATCAATGACTTTGCTGAGGTCGCGATCGTCATGACTTCGATGAACGACCGCGTCACGAAGGAATTGAAACCCTTTCAAACCGCAGATGTTGCCCGCGAGGACTTGGCAATCTGGAATCAGGTCCGTGCGATTGACTCGGGGGTACGTCTGCCCCAATTTGGCGACTACGGCGTCAACTCGCCGATGTACGCTGCCGTTGACTTTCGAATGATGACTTTGTGCGGAAAAGTTCGCTATTCGCTGAATGATCGTTGGGTCATTTTTCGTGGGAAGAAGATTGAAAAGGACGACAACCAGTTTCACCGACTAGCGCAAATGGTCACCGAACACTCGGAGTATTTCGGAACAGATACAAGTTGGGGCGATCGACAAATCAGCGATTGTGCAACTCTCCGAATTGGACCGGGAACACTGAGGAACTGGGTAAGCTACACCTTGAACCATCATCTCACGAATATGCCGCGATTGCTCGCCAACGCTGCCTAGCACCGATTGTAAGTGAAGCTAGCGGCCCAAGTTGCTCTGGTGACAGTGCCTCTGCAAGCTGTTCTCGCATTCTTCGGCGTCCCGACAGTGGCTTCTCATCGCAACACGACTCTAGTAACTCCTCAACTTCGGATGCCCAAAGCAAATCGGCGATTGCAATGGACTTACGCAGAGGCGAATAGTCTGCGTCACGTAGCAATTCGCAGGAGCTTTCGCCGGACCAAAGAATGATTCCCCACCAAGGGCTTACGAAACGTTTTGCCCATGAAAGCTTGTCTTGTGGGATAACGAGCCAGGTTTGACTGAAGGTGAAGTCATAGAATTGTAAACGACGGCCTTCGCTTGCAACTGATTGTGGCACGCAACGATATCCCAGCAGGTCACTGGAGATCCCGACGACGTCTGCACAGGCTTTGCCACCGCAAAGCATCATTTTTGTCGTCCACGACTTGCAGTTGCTAGCAACAAAGCAAGGTCGAGGGCCGTCGAGTAACGTTGCGTTGGTTGTTTTGTTCATACCTCGGAACCTACCAAAATTGGTACACGAGGCGGAAGAGCGAGTGGTGTACAGTCAATCGTGCCGAGATACTGATTCGCGTTTGGGAACTCAACATTCGGCAATTTCATACCGGGTTCAAACGCAGTCATTCTGGCCATCAACTATGCATCCGAAAGGACACGATCAATCGAGGTCTGGAATTCGAGATGGACGCTTGGAACTTGAATGGAGTAGCGTTCGACCAAAGAAAGGGCTTCCATGGCCAGACTTTCGAATGCTGGAAGATCCAATTGGCGCACAAGAGTAGTAGCCGCACTTTCATGCTGTCGAGACATCCGATTGATCGCGGCAATCTCGCATTTTTGCGACTTGTGGTGACGGGGCAGAAGAACTGGCTGTTCAAAGGTTCGGTGTTCGCGGGCGATCGAGCTGCAAATTTAATGACCGTCGTGGGGACGGCGATCTGTAACGACTTGGACGTGAGTGCATACTTGCATGAAGTGTTGCAGCGAGAACTTGACGGGGAGACGGATTGGGCAGGTCTTGCGCCGTACGCCTGGAAAGTAGTCGCCCCAGAAGCAATTCGAACGTACCGCCAAGACGAGCGTTGCCAGTCCGCCGACCGCAATCTCACCCGCCGCGCCCGCCGCCGTTTCACCAAGTAACCAAGCCCCCAACACAAACTGGTGCTCAAGTACGGTTACTTACATCTGGCAGAAAGTAGCGGAGCGATCGACGTATCGGCAATCGAGCCACTCTCGCATATTTAATCTCGAGAGCGGACGATCTACCACGGCACGTAGAGCCGGCGCAGAATTGATCCAAGGCCACTGATGTTGTGTTCTTTCTTTCCTAAATCAATCACGACCCAGCCGCTTTTTAGCTCCAACTGCCAGTCACCGAAGGCAAGGCTTAACACTGATTTCCCGGAGGTTAGCGTAAACTCGGTATCCGAACCAAAGCAGACGATTGATCGTGCATCGAATGAGCGGACGCCCTCGGTACTTTTGGTCAACACTTCAACCGAGCGGCTATTCGATTCGTAAAACACTGTGCCGGGGCCGGTGATCCCGTGCAAGATTGTGTGACCTAGAGTGTACGCAATCACCGATGCGCTCAACTTCAAACCCGTGAACTGAGCACCTACCATGCCGACAACACGTCGCATCTTAGAGTATGCGACCTCGCCTTCGGCCAGTTGCACCTGGATGAGTTGCCTCCCTTCGCTGGCAGCAATCTTCGCCGAAGTGTTTCCTGGAATTGCCTTGAGTACGAGACGACCAGTCAGCATTCGAGCCAGGGTGCTACGGGTCACCATCGGGGCGGAATGTTCAAGCCGCAGTCCCGTCTGAACGCACCGCTCCAGAATCCATCCAGACTGTCGTTCCGACACCTCGAATTTGTCAGAGGCAACGATTTGCCTATTTAGTCGGCTGGACAATAGCGTACCCCATTTTCTTCATCAGTCGCGGCTACTCGCAATACAATTCCGATGATCACGCGCAGTAACATGAGTAGCAGCGATAGCAGCGCGAGTGCAAACAGAAAACTCAGCAGGTTCACGATCGCCGATCGCCATGTCGAAAGCGATTCAAATGCCAAGTGCTGACCCTCAATCTCATATTTGACATGGTCAACGACTGGGACTCCCATGGCGCACTTGATGATTCCGTCATCCCAAGTGGGCTCACGCACGATTGGCCGGTAACCCGAGGCTCCAGGAATGTCGATTTCGACCGTTTCCGGCATCAGTGTGGCAAGCGACAGGACTTGGTTCTCTAGCCATGTCGTCATGAACAGCCCAGGAATGACCAGTGCAACACAAACTGCAACAGGCACAATGGCTCGCGCGAAAGTGTTCCAGCGAAATGTGTTGGAGATCAAATGAACGAGGGCGTGATTCTCGACGGTCAACCAACCGCCAATCACAACTCCGATAACTATGCCAGTGGCAACCAAGAGGTAGCTTCGCCACGTGAGAAGGCCGGTTGAAAAAGTAGCGAGCGATAGAAAAACGATCACGCCTATCGAGTAAACCAAGACGGTTAGGCCAACGACTAACGGATCTCGATGGAAGCCCAGCGTCTTTGGTCGGTCAAAACTATCTCCGGCGTCAAGAAGTTTTCCAGCGGTTTCGCGTGAACTGAGGTAGAAACCGTAAGCAAACGAAAACGCCAGGACGAAGAGTACCCAGATGCGAGTTGGTTCGCCGGGAAGCCTCATCGAAATCGTGGCTTTCCGTAGTGAAGATTCGTCTCCGTTTGCACTGACCGATCCAGATGATTCGTCGAGCGTCATTATCGGCGTCGAGCTGAAAAGTAGGTTGACGATCTGATGATCGGCGAGTGCCCCAGCGATAATGTCAGGAGAATCATTGCACGTAACTGGGTACGAACTGTTGTCGAAATTCCTGGTTGGCCAGGACGAGAGAAATGGATCTTTCTCGATTTCGCAAAGACGGATGATGCCGGGCGCAGTGTCGACTCGAACGGCAACGTAGTCTTGCTGCGCTCCTTCATCCTTTGCGAACGCATATCGCCTGCCACCAATCCAATAAAAGAACAGAATCATACGATGTGTGACGTATTTGCCTGTCGGCTTTCCGCCTTCTCCTTGTTCAGGAACACACCACCACATGATCCTCATCCCAGTGGCGTTCGGCGCAGAAAGCGTGACCAACATCGTTTCGTCGGCCGATTCCAAGCCAATGGTCCCGACTAAGTGGTCGTTCATGTCGAGATATCGGTCAGGTGGCCGATGCTTGAACTCTACAGAGGTACAGCCTGTCGTCACTGAACACATGACCAAGCAGAACAGCAGCCCGAATGGACTTAAGACTGTCTTAACAAGAAGGCATGGCGGAGTTCGCATGGGCTCGCTGATGGAGTGGGTTGTTCGATCAAACCCAGTCAGCGCATAAAAACAGAGGCGGTGAACCAGGCCAACCCAGACGGCTACCGCCAGGCAGCCACGAAGCCAGCACCAGCCACCGCCCCCTTTCGGGGGCGAGGCTCCGTGCTGCGACTTCGTGAAATAAAGAACCTTTCGGTTCAGT